>DUEP01000034.1 GCA_011176535.1 Anaerolineae bacterium
CATCTCGCCTGCGGCGTACTACGCCTGCAAGGAGGAAGGCGTGCCGGTGGTCCAGACCCTGCACAACTACCGGCTCGTCTGCCCCGGCGCGCTCCTCATGCGGGACGGTCGGGTGTGCGAGGACTGTCTGGGAAGGCCCGTTCCCTGGCCCGGGGTGTTCCACGGCTGCTGGCGTGGCTCCCGGGCCCAGACGGCGGTGGTGGCCGGGATGCTCACCGTCCATCGTTGGATGGGAACCTGGACGGAGCGGGTGGACGTGTATGTGGCCCTCACCGAGTTCGCCCGGCGGAAGCTCATCGAGGGGGGGCTGGCGGCGGAGAAGATCGTGGTCAAGCCCAACTTCGTCCACCCGGATCCGGAGACGGGAGCTCACCATGGTGGCTTCGCCCTTTTTGTAGGCCGACTTTCTCCGGAGAAGGGCATTCGAACCTTGCTGCGGACGTGGCAAACGTTGAAAGACATGCCCCTGAAGCTCGTGGGTGACGGGCCGCTGATGGGCGAAGTGCAGGCTCAAATCGCTCGAGAAGGATGGACCCACGTCGAAGTGCTCGGCCGAAAGCCGCGAGAGGAAGTTTTTCGACTCATGCAGGAGGCCCGGGTGTTGGTCTTCCCGTCGGTGTGCTATGAGAACTTTCCCATCGTTATTGCCGAAGCCTTCGCCTGCGGGCTGCCGGTGATCGCCTCCCGGCTGGGGGCGATGGCCGAGATCGTGGAGGACGGGCGCACGGGGCTGCTCTTCGAGCCGGGAAACCCCGAGGACCTGGCGGAGAAGGTGGCCTGGGCCTGGACGCACCCCAAGGAGATGGAGGAAATGGGCCGGGAGGCCCGGCGGGAGTATGAAGCGAAGTACACGGCCGAACGCAACTACGAGATTTTGATGAACATATATAAACTGGCGAGGGAAACCCTTTGAGAAAGCCCAAAGCCCTTGCCAATTTGAGGCTTGAGGGGAATAGGATGAGCACCCAGTTGCCCGAAAAAGTCAACGTCTTAGGGGTAGGCATCAGCGCCGTGACCATGGAGACGGCAATCCAAACCATTGAACGCTGGATACAAACCAAGGATGAAACCCGTTACGTATGCGTCACAGAACTGCATGGCCTGATGGAGAGCCAGCGTCACGAGTCCATCCGGCTTGTCTACAACCGGGCGGATATGGTGGTGCCGGATGGGATGGCGGTGGTTTGGGCGATGCATTGGCTGGGATATAAATGGGTGGAGCGGGTGTACGGGCCCGATTTGATGATGGCTCTTTGTGAGCGTTCGGTGAAAACGGGGTGCCGGCATTTCCTTTACGGTGGAGCCCCTGGTGTGCCCGAGTTATTGGCTCATCGGTTGCGGAACCGCTTTCCCGGCCTCAACATTGTCGGGACCTATTCCCCTCCCTTTCGACCCTTAACCCCCCAGGAAGATGCCGAGGTCGTCGCAATGATTCACCAAGCCCGGCCGGATATTGTATGGATCGGGCTGAGCACGCCCAAGCAGGAGCAGTGGATGGCGGAGCATGCGGACCGATTGCAAAATGTGGTGATGATCGGTGTGGGAGCGGCTTTTGATTTCCATGCTGGGATCAAACGCCGGGCTCCCCGTTGGATGCAAAAGAGGGGATTAGAGTGGTTCTTCCGGTTGATGCAGGAGCCACGCCGATTATGGAAACGCTACCTGCCCAACATCCCCCTTTTTTTCTGGCTATTGGCTTTGCAAAAGATGGGCATCCGCTATATTCCCCTTCATGATGAGCAAGCGAAGGAGGTGTAGAACGGCAATGCGCCGCGATGCTTATAAACTACTTTAGTTTCCGCTAAATGAGTGGCAGAAGGGCAAAGCCACATAGCCGGCCAAACGGCCGGGGCACTTTGACAAGACGATTGAGGAGGCCCAGAGGCGTAGTCAGGCGGTTTTCTGAGCCGCCTGGCGCCAACGGGCCTCCGCCCCCTTGGGCAGATGGCCTGTGGCCGAGGCTTTTTCCGCATTCGCTCGGGCAAAGGGGGTGCACTGGGAAAGACCCGGCCCAAGAGCGCCCGGCTTAGGTGCCCAGGGATACGCTTTGGGTGCCGGTCCCAAAATCCGGTGGGCCGCACCGGCAAGGTGGCGGCCGGGAAGCACTGGATCGAACCCGCCGGCAAGGCCGGTTCTGGCAGCCGATGGCGGCTCTCTTCTGCCCACACGAACCGGCGATGGGCGCCCACCATGGGCTTGGCCGCCAAAGGGATCTGCTGCTCCATCGGCCGGCGATCCTGGTACAGGGTCACTGACCTCCCGCGGTGCCCACGGCAGGTCGGTGGCCAGTAGCCAGGGTTAGTCGTAGCGCGGGTCGTAGATCGCGATGACCCGGAACGTGGCCTGCTGAGGGCCGGGAACCACACCAGGCAGCACCGGGTTGTCCCAGATTTGGGCGCGGAATTTGCGTCCCTCTTCAACCCAGGTGACCTCCTGGTCGAGCGGTGTGGCGGCGATGGGGCGGTCTTTGTAAGGGCGCACCAGGGGCCGCACCGGCGCCCCCTACTTCGGCGGTGGTCCTTGCCCGGCGTA
>DUEP01000035.1 GCA_011176535.1 Anaerolineae bacterium
CGAGCGGCTACGCCTGCGCACCGTGGCGTTGCGCCTGGAACGGCGCGCGCCCCTGGCCCAGGTGCAGGGCGACCGCCAGCGGCTGGACGACCTGGAACAGCGCCTGCGCTGGGCTTTGAGGCGGCGTTTGCGCCAGCGGCACCTGGAACTGCGCGGCTGGGCACAGCGTTTGCGGGACGCCGCGCCTCAACAGCGGCTCCGCGCTCACCGGGTTGGGCTGGCGGCCCTGGATGAGCGCCTGAGGCGGGCCTGGCGGCAAACGCTGCGCTGGCGGCGCGTCGCTTTGGAGCATCAGGCCCGTCGCTTGGCGGCCCTCAGCCCGCTGGCCGTGCTGCAGCGGGGGTACGCCATCGTGCGCGACGAACAGGGCCGGGTGGTGCGTCGGGCTGGCCAGGTGGCCCCCGGCGATGCCCTGGAGGTGCTTCTGGCACAGGGCCGTCTGTGGAGCCGGGTGGAGTACACCGAGCCGGACGAGAGGGAGGGGGCGCCATGAAAGACGCTGCTTCGTGGCCCTTAGTGCTGTTGCCGCAGCGGTGGACCCTGTACCGTTTGCCCCCGGACGTCCCCTGGCCCCCGGAAGCCTTGCGCACCCCCTGGGCCTTTCTGGCCCGGACTCCGGAGGAGGTCTCTCTGCTGCTTCCGGAGGATGTGGCGGCCCCGGAAGGGGGCCGCGCCCAGGGCCCCTGGCGGGGCTTTCGTGTAGCCACAGTGTTGGCGTTGGATTTGGTGGGCGTGCTGGCCGGGTTGAGCCAGACCCTGGCCGCCGCCGGTGTGCCCCTGCTGGCCGTCTCGACCCACGACACCGACTATCTTTTCGTGCCCGCCGAACGGCTGGAGGCTGCCACGCAAGCCTTCCGGCAAGCCGGGTATCGCCTGTTGGAGGAAACCGATGCACGCTGAATCCCCGCGCCCCGTTGAAACCCTGACCTACGAAGAGGCCCTGGCCGAACTGGAGACCATCGTGCGCGCCCTGGAGGGAGATGAGCACACCCTGGAAGAGTCCCTGGCGCTGTTCGAGCGCGGTCAGGCGTTGCTCAAACATTGCGCTGCCCTGCTCGACAAGGCGGAGTTGCAGGTGCAGCAGTTGCTGGGCGAAGAACTGGCCCCCTTCGAAGCGCCGGAGGCTTACGACGAGGAGTCCTGATGGGGCGTGAACTGGCCGCCAACTGGGTGCTGTGGGCGGCGTTGAGCGCCCTGTTTCTGGCCCAGGCGCTCAAGGTGCCCTTGGGCTGGCTGCAGGAACGCCGCTGGCAATGGGGGTTGCTGGTTTCGCCAGGGGGGATGCCCAGCAGCCATGCGGCGTTGATGGCCGCGGCCACTCTGGGGGTGGGGTTGGCCCAGGGGTTCGCCTCGCCGCTGTTTGGCCTGGCTGTGGCGGTGAGCCTTATCGTGGTTTACGACGCCACGGGCATTCGCCGTCAGGCTGGCGAACACGCGACGCTGATCAATCGCATCGTGGCGCAGTTGCAGGCTGGCCACCTGCCGCCAGGCGACACCTTGCGCGAGGTGTTGGGCCACACTCCCTGGGAGGCCTTTTGGGGTGTGGCGCTGGGCCTGGCCACGGCGTGGCTCTGGTGGTGGGTGCAGCAGGGCCTTTGAGGGGGGAGAGCCTCTCGGAGCGGAAGGGCCCCGCAAGTCCGGCGAAAAGAAAAACGCGCGGCCAGGCCGCGCGTTGGGAGGGGGTGTTTCCCTCAAGGGGAAGAAGGTTATGATGGGTCTTGCTTTTTCTTTTGCTTGAGACGGATGGTGCTGTGCTTTTCGGGGTAGCGTCCGCGTTTGTCGGCGTAGAAGGCGCGGATGCGTTCCAGGTCGGCCTCGTCGTCCCCGGTGGGGAGGAAATAGTCGCCGATGCCCACGGTGCGGGTGGGGTAATCCAGAAAGCCCAGGGCGATGGGGACGCCGGCCTGGACGGCGATGTGGTAGAAGCCGCTTTTCCAGTGGTCGGTGAACTTGCGGGTTCCTTCGGGGGCGATGAGCACCACAAAATCCTCATGGGTGCGGAAGTTATGCACCATCTGGCCGACGAAACCCGACCGCACGCTGCGGTCAACCGGAATGCCGCCCAGAAAGCGCATCAGGGGGCCTAAGGGGCCGCGGAAGAGTTCCTTCTTGCCGATCCAGCGGGGGCGCAACCCCAGGGCCATCATGGCCGGGAGGGCGATGAAGAAGTCCATGTTGGAGGTGTGGAAAGCCCCGATAACGATGAATTTGCGGCCCGGAGGGCGGCGATCCACCACGCGCCAGCCCATCAGCCGCAGGAGCAAGCGGCCCAGGCGTTGCAGCCAGGTGCGGCGGGGCCGGGCGTTGACGTTCGGAAGGTCGGTCGTTTGGGTGTTCATGAGAATAGGATATCCTGAGTGGGGAATGGTCACTAATGAAAAACCCCCATGGGCGGGAAAAGTTGTGCTCACCGGGCAAAAGGCAGGCGGCGGAGCAGCGCCGCGGCGACTAAGCGAGGCTCTTTCGCGCCGGTGGCCCAGAGGGCCAGGCCGTAGGTCAAGGCCCCCATGGGGATGAGGACGAGGTTTTGCCACAGAATGCCGCGGGGGCTCAAAAGGCGCAACCCCACCCAGAGGAGAGCGGACATGACCAGGGTGGCCGCGCCAGCCTGGCCGAGGCCGAGCAGCGTCTGGCGGCCCTCCAGACCCTGCAGCCGGCGGCGCATGAGGCCGAGCAGGCCGACCATCTCCAAAGTGGTGGCCAGGGAGTTGGCCAGGGCCAGTCCGCCGTGAGGCATCCACCCCGCCCGGCGGAACAGCGCCACGAAGAGCAGACTGAAGGCCAGGTTGAGGCTCATGGCCACGCTGCCCACCAGCACCGGGGTCTTGGTGTCGTGGAAGGCGTAAAAGGCCCGCGAGATGATTTCCACCACCGAGTGGGCGACCAGCCCGACGGCGTACCAGAGCAGGGCCCAGGCCACCAACTCGGTGGAGTGGGCGTCGAACGCGCCGCGCTGGAAAAGTAGGGCGACCACGGGTTTGCGCAGCAGGATCAGACCGACCGCCGCGGGGAGTGAGAGGAAGACCACGCCCCGGAGCGTGGCCGCTAAGGAGCGACGCATGGCGTCCATCTCGCCGCGGGCCACCTGCGCCGAAAAGGTGGGCAGCGCAGCGATGGCGATGGCCTGGGCAATGACCACCTGAGGCATGGTCATCACCGCCCAGGCGATCTGGATGGCCGTCAGGCTGCCTTCAGGCTGCGCCGAGGCCAGCACCACATTGACCCAGAAGTTGAGTTGCACGATGGCCACGCCCAGCACGCGGGGTGCCATTAGGCGGCCCACCTCGCGCACCGCCGGGTCGTGCAGGCTGAGGGTGGGCAGGTAGCGCCTTCCGGGGAGGCGGAGCAGGCCGGGGATCTGGACGGCCAGATGCAGCGCGGCACCCAAAACCGCGCCCCAGGCCAGGCCGTAGATGCCGTAACGCGGCGCCCAGGCCAGCACACCGAAGATCATCCCCAACCAGTACATGGTAGGGGCCAGGGCGGGCAGAAGAAAGTGCTGATGGGCGTTGAGGATGCCCATCAGCAAACCGCTGAGGCCAAAGATGATGGGTGAGAGCAGTAAGATGCGCAGCAGCGACACGGTGAGGGCTTGCTGGGCTGGGGTGAACCCCGGCGCCAGCAGGTGGCCGACGATGAAGGGCGCCAGGAGCCAGGCCAGAGCAGCGGTGGCCGTGAGCACCAGAAGGACCAGATTGGCGATGGCCGAGGCCAGACGCCAGGCCCGTTCGCGTTTCCCCTGGGCCAGGAAGCCGGTGAAAGTGGGGATGAACGCCGACCCCAGCGCCCCCCCGGCGACCAGGTTGAAGAGCAGGTCGGGCAGACGCGAGGCGGCGTTGTAGGCGTCGATGGCCGCACTGGTGCCGAAGGCCTGAGAAACCACGATCTGCCGCGCCAGGCCCACCAGATTGGAGAGCACGAACGCGGCCATGACCGTGCCGGCGGCGCGGGCGATTTGCTGGTTGTCCCGATGGCCGGAGGGGGAGGTTGTCGTCTGGCTCATGGTGGGGGGATTATACCCCGCCCTGGCGCGGGGTTAACGCATACCACGGGACCGAAATTCGGTCCCGTGGTATGCCCCGTCCCGTAATCGCCCTTTGCCGAGGAGGAGGCCCCTCGGCTCTCTCAAGGAGGAGAAGAGGTTCGCCCTTCACTATCCAAAGCTTACTCGATTTGGCGTCATATTGCTTGACGGAAAACCTACGTTTTACCGACGGTTTCACGGCGATTGGACAATAGAGTGGGGAGGGCCCTTAGCGGTGGGTGGCGCTCAACCAGAGGGCGGTCACGCTCAACGCGAAGAGGAACCACAGGTGGAAGAAGAGGAAGAGGGTCAACCGTACCCAGTGCAGCCCCACGGCCCAGATGACCGCCAGGGTGAAGGCCAAAGTCAGCCAGCCCAGGCGTCCCACCGTGCCGGGCGGTAGAGCAGGAAGTACAGCAGGGCCCCAAAGGCCGCGACCACCCCTATGGGGACGAGCACGCTCCAAAGATCCAGTTCGCCATGCAGCACGGCGCGCACGAGTTCGCCGTAGAGGGGGAGGGAAAAGAGCACCAACGGCCAGATGAGGGCCGCACGTCCGGCCTGTTCGATCTCTTGTAAGCGTTCAGCATTCTGGTTGCTGTTCATGGCAGGTTACACCAATCATAACACGCCCCAGGTCCCTATGATAGAATTGAGAAGCCGTTGATCTCCCCCTGTTTTGCGAGGTGCCATGACCGATATCGATGCGATTCGCACCGAGAAGCTGACCCGCGTCTACACCTTGCGTGGCTGCAAGAAGCAAAAGGTCCGCGAATTGGTGGCGTTGCGTGGCGTGACGCTCACCGTGCCGCGCGGCGAACTCTTTGGCTTGCTGGGCCCCAACGGCGCGGGGAAGACCACGCTTATCAAGATCCTGACCACCTTGCTGGCTCCTTCCTCCGGCAGGGCCTGGGTGTTGGGCCATGATGTGATGACCGAAGCCGAGGCCGTTCGCCCGCGGATCAACATGGTGTCGGGCGGGGAGACTTCGGGGTACGGCCTGCTCACCGTGCGCGAGAACCTGTGGCTGTTTGCCCAGTTGTACGGCATCCCTTCGTCCGAGGCCAACCGTCGCATCGAGGAACTGCTGGCGATGGTGGGCATGGCCGACCGGATGCACACCAAGTCGTCGGAGTTGTCCACCGGCTTGCGGCAGAAGATGAACATCGTGCGCGGTTTTCTCACCGACCCCGAGGTGCTCTTCCTCGACGAACCCACGCTGGGGCTGGATGTAGGGGCGGCGCGCGATGTCCGACGCATGGTGCGTCAGTGGATGGCGGCCAACCCCCAGCGCACCATTTTGCTCACCACGCACTACATGCACGAGGCCGAGGAACTCTGCGACCGGGTGGCCATCATCAACCGGGGGGAGGTGTTAGCCTGCGACACCCCGGCCAACCTCAAACGTGCCTTGCAGCAGGAGTCGCTGTTTGTGCTGGAGACCACGCCTCTCAACGGCCTCAGCCCGCAGGACCTGGAACACCTGCCGGGGGTGAAGCGCATCGGTTATCGTCTGGTGCCGGGTGGCAGCCGGTTGGATTGCCACCTGGAGGACGACGCGGCTTTGGGGCCGCTGGTGAGTGCACTAACGGCCCGGGGGGTGCGGTTGCGTTCGCTGCAAAAACGGGAGCCGACGCTGGAAGATGTGTTCGTCCACCTGGTGGGCCGCAGCATGGCAGAAGAGGAGAGTGCCCATGCATGAGCAGGTGCTCGCCCGCCTGGTGACCAGGCACGGCGGCCTGCGCCTGTTTGTTCGGGCCGTGTGGGGCCGGGCTTACCCGCGCATCATCGGCCTGCAGCGGGAGAAATCCTGGCTGGCCTTCGACATCGTGCTGCCGCTGATGAGTGTGGCGGCCTATGTGTTCGTTTACCGGGCCATCCACGCACCGGAGGCCTATGTGGGCTTTGTTGTCCTTGGTGGGACCATGACCGCGTTCTGGCTCAATGTGCTCTGGAACATGTCCAGCCAGCTCTATTGGGAGAAGGAGCAGGGCAACCTGGCGCTGTACATTCTGGCACCGGCGCCTCTCATGGCGATTTTGTTGGGGATGGCCGTCGGTGGGGCCGTGGCGACTACCTTGCGGGCGCTGGTCTTCACTTTCCTGGGCACGCTGGTGTTTCAGGTCACCTTTTCTGTGGCCGCCTGGTTGCCGTTGTTCGGCGTGTTCTTTCTGGCTTTGGCCGCCCTGTACGGCCTGGGGATGATGTTTGCCTCCCTTTTTCTGCTGCTCAGCCGGGAGGCCTGGCATCTGGTAGCGCTGTTTCAGGAGCCGGTGTACCTGCTCTCCGGTTTCTATTTCCCCGTCAAGAGTTTCCCATTCTGGGTGGCCGCGGCGGCCTCACTCATTCCCCTGACCATGGGGCTGGACGCCATGCGCCAGTTGGCTTTTCCCGATGGCACGCAGTACGGTTTTCTCCCCGTGGGCTGGGAGATCGCTGGTTTGGCTGGATTGAGCGTGTTGTTCATCGTGGCTGCGCGCTACCTCTTGGCCTACATGGAGCGTCTGGCCAAGCAGGAAGCCCGGCTCACCGAAAGTCGAGGGTAGCGCCTATGGCTCGATTGGCTGTGCTCTGGCGTTCCTTCAAAACGGCAGCCTGGTTGGGGTGGCAAATCGAATCCAACTGGACCGATCCCTTCCTGTTTGCCCTGTATTCGGCCATCAAGCCCCTGGCCGGTACGGCCATTCTGGTGGTGATGTACGGCATCATCAGCCATAACGCCTTTGAGAACCCCATTTTTGCCTACATCTACCTGGGCAATGCGTTTTACATGTATGTGGGCGGGGTGCTGAATGGCATTTCGTGGGCGATCATTGACGATCGTGAGCATTACAAAACCCTCAAGTACCTCTATGTCGCGCCGATTCACATGCCGGCTTACCTTTTTGGGCGGGGGGTGGCCCAGTTCCTCATCACCAGTGTCGCCGTCGCCGTGACTATCGCGGCTGGCGTGGTCTTTTTGCGGTTGAACATCGTGTGGGCCGAGGTGAACTGGCCGCTGTTCTTCGGCGCCTTGCTCCTGGGGGTGCTGATGTTGGCTTTGATGGGGTTGTTCCTGGCCGGGATTTTGCTCCTTCTGGTGCACCATTCCTGGTTCATCGGCGAGGCGGTGGGCAGCGCCCTGTATCTTTTCAGCGGGGCGATTTTCCCCCTGGAAGTGCTCCCCGCCTGGCTGCGCCCCCTTGGCTACGCCATGCCCATCACCTACTGGCTGGAATTGTTGCGCCGCGCCCTGGTGGGTTCGGTGGCCCAGGCGTTCCCTACCCTGCAGGGGTATTCCGAGAGCCAACTGCTGCTCATTTTGCTGGGCCTGACCGCGCTCTTTGGCCTGCTGAGCGCCGTGACTTTTGGACTTTGTGAGTGGCGGGCCAAACAGTTGGGCGTGATTGACCGGGTGACGAACTACTGAGAGGTGCCGCGTGGACCGGGTGACACGCTTTGCCCCCATGCCCCGCTTTGGCGAACTGGGCGTCACGGTGACCCTCCAGGGGCTGGTGGTCGTCCACTGGGCGCGGTCTGGACCCGAAAGTCCGGTGTCTGGATCCCCAGAGGATGGTGCCGAGCCCCTGGTCACGGTGGCCGCCCAATGGTTGGCCCATCTCCGGGAGTATCTGGAAGGATCGCGGCGCGCTTTTCCACTGCCCATCGCCTGGGAGGCGTTGCCACCTTTCCAGCGGGCGGTGCTTCGGGCCACCTTTGCCATCCCGTATGGCGAGGTACGCACTTATGGAGAGGTGGCGACGGCCATTGGACGCCCCAGGGCGGCGCGAGCCGTGGGACGGGCGCTGGCGACCAACCCCATGCCCATTGTGGTGCCCTGTCACCGGGTTGTAGGGCATGACCGGCGATTGCATGGCTACGGTGGTCCCGGTGGCCTGATGACGAAAGCCTGGTTGTTGCAATTGGAAGGCGTCAATCTCCCTTGAAGGAGGTGAACCGATGAAACTGGCCGTTGGCGCTGACGAACGCTTGCATGTGGTGGATGTGGTGCTGGATTACCTGCGTGAGAAGGGCCACGAGGTGGTGTACATCGGCCCGGCCGGGCGGGGGACCCAGCCCTGGCCGGAAGTGGCCCGCCGGGTGGCCGAGGGCGTGGCGCAGGGTGACTTTGACGAGGGCATCCTCTTTTGTTGGACGGGCACAGGGGTGAGCATCGCGGCCAACAAGGTGAAGGGCATTCGCGCCGCCCTGTGCCACGATGCGGAGACGGCCAAAGGCGCCCGTTTGTGGAACGACGCCAATGTGCTGTGCATGTCCTTGCGCCTGACCTCGGAAGTGGTGGCAAAGGAAATCCTGGACGCCTGGTTCGGCACCAAGTATCAGCCTAACCCCACCGACGACGCCTGTCTGGCCATGATTGCCGAGATGGACGAAGGGCGTAAGTCGTGAGTCGTGGGTCGAGGATCGTTCGTCACAAACGCAATCGCAAATCGTAAATCTAAACCACAAATCATACCCTGTTTTTCTCCCTATGACCTTCAACTATACCTTCCCCCCAGAATTGCTCACGCGCCTGCGGCAGGCCCGGCGTGTGGTAGCGCTCACCGGCGCGGGGGTGTCGGCTGAGAGCGGGGTGCCCACCTTTCGCGATGCCCAGACCGGCCTGTGGGCCAGGTATCGCCCTGAAGAGTTGGCGACCCCGGAGGCCTTCGCCCGGCATCCGGAGCGGGTGTGGGCCTGGTACATGTGGCGGCGTGCTCTGGTGCGCCGGGCGGCGCCCAATCCGGCTCATTACGCGCTGGCCTGCATGGAGCGGTTGGTGCCCGCTTTCACCCTGGTGACCCAGAATGTGGATGGACTGCATCAGCAGGCCGGTTCACGGCGGATCATCGAACTCCACGGCAACCTCATGCGCACGGTGTGCGCTGCCCGGCGTCACCGGGTGGAGCGGTGGGAGCCGGTGCCCGAGGGCGAAGTGCCCCGCTGCCCGGAGTGTGGCAGCTTGTTGCGGCCCGATGTGGTCTGGTTCGGCGAGGCGTTGCCCGGTGAGGCCCTGGACGCTGCCTGGCAGGCCGCCCAAGAGGCCGAGGTGATGTTGGTGGTGGGTACCTCGGGGGTGGTGCAGCCGGCGGCTTCGCTGCCCCTGGTGGCGGCCGAGCACGGCGCCTATCTGGCGGAGATCAACCCCCAGGAGACGGCGCTCAGCAGGTTCATGGCCGTCATGCTGCGGGGGCCGGCGGGAGAGGTGTTGCCGGCCCTGGTGCGGGCGCTTTGGGGAAAGGAGGCCTGCGACACGCAGGCCGAAGGAGGTGAGGCATGACCGTCTTCTCGACCACCATCACCCTGCAGACCCAGGGGCACACCGATATCCACGATATCACCGCCAGAGTGCAGGAGGCCGTGCGGCAGAGCGGCCTTCGGGAGGGTATCGCTTTGGTGTTCACCCCTTCGTCCACCAGCGCGATCACCACCATCGAGTACGAGAGCGGGTGCTTGAAGGACCTCCGCCGCCTGCTCGACGAGTGGATCGACCCGCAGCGGGATTACGCCCACAATTTGCGCTGGGGCGATGGCAACGGCCACGCCCATCTGCGGGCGGCCATGATGGGGCCTTCTTTGGCCCTGCCCATTCAGAGGGGGAAAGTCGTCCTCGGCACCTGGCAGCAGATCATTTTTGTGGACTTTGATGTGCGGCCACGCCAGCGGCGTCTCGTTGTCCAGGTTGTGGGGGATTGAGTGGGTTGAGCCGGGCCACCAGGTGCACGGCATTGGGCAGCACACCTTCCTGCCCAATGCCGTTTGCGCTCCGGGGGAATGGTATACTTTGGGCGCGTAAGAAACCTTTATCCCAAGTCAGGGTTGTTATAAATGCCCGGTCATCCTCAAGAAGATTTGGCGGCTTTGCCCGATCGGGCGCTGGTGGAAAGGGCTACCCAGGGCGACCGTGAAGCCTTTGGGGTGCTTTACCAGCGTTATGTGCAACGTATCTACAACTACATCTACTATCGCGTCGGGCATGCAGTAGAAGCCGAGGACCTAACCGCCCGCGTGTTTTACCGGGCCATGCGCAGTATGCCGCGTTACAAAGAGCGCGGGCTGCCCTTTTCGGCTTTTCTTTATCGGATTGCCCATAACCTGGTGGCCAACTGGCATCGGGACAGTAAGCGCCGTCCGGAGATCCCTTTGGAGGATGCGTGGCTTCCCCCGCGGGCCGAAGGGGACCCAGAGGACAAACTGATCCTCAACGAAGAACGCGAGCGTTTGTTGCAGGCCATTCGCCGTTTACCGCCGGAGCGTCAGGAGTTGCTCATTTTCAAATTTGTGGATCGGCTTTCCAACGCTGAAATCGGTCAGATTATGGGGCGTAGCGAAGGGGCGATCAAAAGTTTGTATCACCGGACCCTGGTCGCTTTACGGGCCGAGTTGCGACGAGTTCAGGAGGAAGAAGGGTGATGTTACGCATTGTGACCGATGGCGCAGCGGATTTCCCTCCGGGCTGGTTGGAGCGTTACCGGGTCGCTGTGATTCCCATCAACATCCAGATGAAAGGGCGTACTTACTTGCAGGGGGTGGATGTGAACGACGACGACTTTTATCGCTTTGTGGAGCAGGAACGGGTTATCCCGAAAACTTCTCAGCCCTCTCCCCAGCAGTTTGTGGCGTTTTATCGCCGCATTGCCCAACCAGGAGACACGGTGCTCTCCATTCATGTCACCTCGCGCCTTTCAGGCACGTTCCACTCTGCGGTACAGGCGGCGAAGGAGTTGGTGGACGAGATGAAGGTGGTGCCCTTTGATTCCTTGGGAGGCTCGGCGAGTTTGGCGTTTATGTGTCGGGACGCGCGGGCGATGGCCGAGGCTGGAGCGACGCTGGAGCAGATCCTGGCTCGTTTGACCTGGCTGCGGGAGCACATCTCGGTGGTGCTCACCCTGAACAGTTTGGAATATGCCCGCTTAAGTGGCCGGGTGCGGGCGGCTCAGGCCTTGGCCGCTGGCCTGCTGCGCATCAAGCCTGTGGTAGAGTTGCGTGACGGTTTTCTGGACATGGTGGACAAGGTGCGCACCCGCTCGCGCTCGCTGGAAGCGGTGGTCCAGCGGGTGAAGGCTGGGGTGGGCTTCAGGCCGGCCCATGTGGCGGTGGTCAACGCGCGGGCGCCTCAGGCGGCGCAATGGCTGCATGAGCGGGTCCAGCAAGTATTGAAGGTGCGTGAACTCATCACCACCAATCTCTCCATCGCCGTGGCAGCCAACCTGGGGCCGGGCACGGCCGGCGTGGTGGCGTACCCTGCGGAGGAGTGAGATGTCCCGACGGGCCCCGTTGACAACGGAAGAAATGCGTTCCCTGGAAGACTGGTTGCGCCAGGACCTGGTGCCTGTGTCGCCGGACCCGCAGTTTGTGGGCCGCACCTACACGCGCCTGCAGAACCCGCGGGCGGTGCAGGTGCCGTGGAAATCGCCTGCCACGATGCGCCAGGGTTTGCTGGTGGTGGCTTCGCTGAGCGGGGCGTTGTTCGCCCTCGCCCTGGTGGTAGGGTGGGTCTTTTGGCGGCGGCGTAGACCTTCCACCGTGACTGGAGCCTGAGCCACCCCCTTCAACCCCTCGGAGCAAACGCCGAGGGGTTGTTTGTCGCTCCGTGGTGAAGCAGGGGATGGCCTTCGCAATGGGGCACCTTTTTCGGGGGCATGGAACTCGACGTCTACCCTGGCACGCTTCTGGTATAATTTGCCCGCTTTAACCCCGCTGGGAGGGTGTCCTTTGCGATTCAATCCTTTGAACTGGTTGCTGGGCTTTTTTTCGCTGGATATTGGTATTGACCTGGGTACTGCCAACACTTTGGTTTATCTGCGCGGGAAAGGGATCGTCATTAACGAGCCTTCGTGGGTGGCCATGGACAAACGCACCCGGCGTCCCCTGGCCATTGGCGCTGAAGCCAAGCGGATGGTCGGTCGCACGCCGGCCAATGTGATCGCCATCCGGCCCCTGAACGATGGCGTAATCTCCGATTTTGACATCACCGAGGCGATGTTGGAGTATTTCTTCGCCAAGGTGCATGAGCAAAGTCTGGTACCGGTGGCGCGGCCGCGAGTGGTCATCGGCATCCCGGCCGGGGTGACCGAGGTGGAAATGCGGGCCATCTACGATGCCGCCATGGCGGCCGGAGCTCGGGAGGTTTTCCTGGTCGAGGAGCCCGTTGCCGCGGCCCTGGGCGCCGGGTTGCCCATTCAAGACATTAAAGGGACCATGGTCGTGGACATCGGCGGCGGCACCACCGAAATTGCCGTGCTTTCCATGGGCGGCATGGTGGTCTCGCGTTCCCTCCGTGTGGCCGGTGACGAAATGGACGAGGCCATCGTGCAGTACATGCGCAACAAATACAACCTGCTCATCGGCGCCCGGATGGCCGAGGAAGCCAAAATGGTCATCGGCTCGGCGCATCCTTTGACCGAAGAAAAAACCTTTGTCTTACGTGGGCGCAATTTGATCACCGGGCTGCCTGAGGCCGTGGAGGTGTCGTCCATCGAGTTGCGCGAGGCGTTGGCCATGCCCCTGCAAACCATTGTGGAGACCGTCAAAGACGCCCTGGACGAGGCTCCCCCGGAGATTTTGGCGGATTTGATGGAGACGGGAATTTGTCTTACGGGAGGCGGCGCCTTGCTCCAGGGCCTGGCCGATCGACTCACCGAGGAAGTCAAACTCCGCGCCTGGGTGGCCGAGGACCCCATGAGTTGCGTCGCCCGCGGAGCCGGGCTGATCCTCGAAGACCTGGACCATCTGGCCCCCTTGCTGGTCACCGAAGAGCGCATCGGCCTGTAGCCTTCTGCGCCCCATCCTGGCCCTGTTTCGAGCCAGGGCGTCATCCCCAGGGGATGGGGCGGGCATAGACCTTTTATGAACTCTTCCAATCAGCGGCTCTTTTCGCGGATCGTGCTCCTGCTGGTGGTGGTCGGGCTCATCGCCTTGGCCCTGGGGGGATACCTCACACCATTGACCCGCCTTTCGACGACGCCTTTCCTTAGCGCCCAAGAATGGCTGGCCATCCGTTACGCCGCCCTGCGGGATTACCTGACGGCCCCCCAGGATGTGGCGGCTTTGCGCCAGCGTAACCAGCAACTGGAAGCCGAGGTCGCCCGTTTGCAGACCGAGGTGGTCTCTTTGCAACAACAACTGGCTGAAGCCAAGGTGTTGGCGGCTTTGTTGGATTTTGCCCGTGCTCATCCCACCAACCAGTACAAGGCCGCGCGGGTCATCGGTCAGGACCCCAGCCCCTTTTTGCACTATGTGATCGTCAATCGGGGCTCCGACGACGGCATTCGACCGGGCATGCCGGTGGTCTCACCCGAGGGCCTGGTAGGCTATGTGGATGCCGTGATTCCCCAGGCCGCGCGGGTGCGGTTGATCACCGACCCCGGCTCGCGGGTGGATGTGCGCGTCAAACCGGCCAATGTGGACGCCGTGCTGCAAGGGAGCGTCACCGGGGAATTGACCCTGAACATGCTCCCCCTGGATGCCAAGGTCCAACCGGGGAATCTGGTGCTGACTTCGGGATTGGGAGGGCGCTTCCCGGCGGATCTGCTGGTGGGCCAGGTGGTCAGCACGCGCAAGCAGGCCTTTGCCTTGTTCCAGGAGGCCGCGGTTCAACCCGTGGTGGACTTCGCGCGCCTGGACATTGTGCTCATCATCGTCAATTTTCAACCGGTGGATATTACGCCGTTGATGGAGCAACCCTGAGATGGCCGTGCTGCTCGGTTTGGCCCTGTTTAGCGGCTCGCTGGTGCTTCAAAGCAGCCTGATCAGCCATTTGCGGCTGCTTCATGGTACGGCCGATTTGCCGCTGCTGGTTTTGGTGGCCTGGTTGCTTCACCCCCGCCTGCCATGGCCCTGGGCCTGGGCTGTCCTGCTCGGCGGACTGGTGGGCTGGGTGTCGGGGTTGCCCTGGTTTGTGCCCGTGCTGGCGTACACCCTGGTGGCCGCGCTGACCTTGATGCTGCGATGGCGTCTGTGGCAGGTGTCGTTGCTGGTCTATCTCTTCCTGGTGGTCAGCGGCACCTTGCTGGTCCAAACCCTCACCTGGGCGGCGCTGTTGGCCCTGGGAACCTCCATCCCCTGGCGCCTGGCGTTTACGCAGATCCTTTTGCCCAGCGCTTTGCTCAATGTGTTGCTGGCTTTGCCCACGCATGGGGTCGTCATGGAAATCACCGCCTGGGCCCTCCCCGAAGTGGAGGAAGTCGCATGAGTGAAGCCTCTATCTCCAAGGACCCGATTGCCCCCTGGCGTATTACCACCTTCATCCTCGTCCTGGGCGTGGCCCTGGGCGTGTTCATCGCCCGCCTGTTCTCCATGCAGGTTTTGCATTACGAGGAGTGGGTGGCTCGCGCCGAAGAAAACCGCATCGAGGAACTCAACATCCCGGCCCCGCGCGGAGCCATTTTCGATCGCAATGGCATTGTGTTGGCGCGCAACATCGCCTCGTACAACGTGGTGATCACGCCGGCTTACCTGCCCGATGACCCCGGGATGGTGGACGAAATTTTCGCCGAACTTTCGCGTCTCACCGGTGTGCCCATCAACCAGGGCGAGATTTCTCCAGACAATCCCTATGTGCCTTGTCGTTCCCACCATGGCGTTCGGCAAATCGTGTATTACGGGGAGACCACGGCCCCTTATCGGCCGGTGAAAATCAAATGCAACATCCCCCGCGAGGCGGCGCTGGTCATCCAGGAACGGGCAGTCTTTTGGCCGGGGGTGGATGTGGAAATCGAGCCGGTGCGTGATTACCCCACCGGTTACCTCACCGCTAATGTGATCGGCTTCCTGGGCCCCGTGCCCGAGGCCCTGGTGGATTACTATGTCAACCAGAAAGGGCTGGATCCCAACCGTGACAAGGTGGGTTACGCAGGAGTGGAACTGTACTATCAGGATGAGTTGGCCGGGCGCAACGGTCGCCGCGTGGTGGAAGTGGATGTGGCCGGGCAGATTTTGCGTGATGTGGAACCGCCCACGCCTCCCAAACCGGGCGCGAATCTGGTGCTCTCCATCGACACTCGATTGCAAGAGGCGGCCTATCACATTTTGGTGGATCAAATTCGCTATCTTAACGCCCGTTATCCTATGGCTGATGGGACGCCGCGCACCTCCAACGGCGTAGTCATCGCCATGAACCCCAAGACGGGGGAAATCCTGGCGATGGTTTCGTACCCTACCTATGAAAACAATCGTCTCACTCGCTTCATCCCGGCGGATTACTATCAGATTTTGGCGACCGACCCTAACAAACCGTTGCTGAACCACGCCATTTCGGCGGAACATCCCCCGGGCTCCACTTTCAAATTGACCACGGCCACCGGGGCGCTGAACGAGGGGGTGGTCACCCTGGACAAGATCATCGACGCTCCGGGCGTCATCACCCTTACCGAGAAGTATTTCGCCAACGACCCTGGCAAAGCCCGCCAGTTCGTGGATCACAACTGGCAGAGCGGTGGGTTTGGCAAGATCGACTTCTTGCACTGCATTGCCTACTCGTCCAATGTCTGTTTTTACAAGTTGGGCGGTGGCTACGATGATGAAATCAAGCCGGGGCTGGGCATCTGCCGCTTGGGAACCTACGCCCACGCCCTGGGCTACGGCGCGCCCTCGGGGATTGATCTCCCAGGCGAGGCCAGCGGTCTGATCCCTGATCCCACCTGGAAGCGCATCTACAAAGGCGAAAACTGGTCCACCGGCGACACATACATCGCCAGCGTGGGGCAGGGATATGTGCTGGCCACCCCCTTGCAGGTGCTGCTCTCGGTGGCCACCATCGCCAACAACGGCAAACTGATGCAACCCCAACTCGTGCGCGAAATCGTGGACGCCGAGGGGCATGTCATCCGTCCCTTTAGCCCCATTCTCAAGTGGGACATCACCAAGGACCCGGTCATCGATGTTTACGAGAACCCCGGCGGAATTGGCAGTTGCAAACCCACTGGCGAAAAGAAAACGGTGGACCCGTGGGTGATCCAGCAGGTGCGCCGGGGAATGCGCATGGCGGTCATCGAGGAGCCTTACGGCACCCTGCTCAGGGCTTTCGAAGGCTTCCCCATCGCCGTGGCGGGCAAGACCGGCACCGCGGAATACTGCGACAACAAGGCCCAGCAACGCGATTTGTGCAAATTTGGCGCCTGGCCCACCCATGGCTGGACGGTGGCCTTCGCGCCTTATGAAGACCCCGAAATCGCCGTGGTCGCTTTTGTGTACAACGGTGGGGAGGGGGCGGTGGCCGCCGGACCTATCGTGCGTCGGGTGATGGAGGCCTACTTTGCTTTGAAGGCCGCCAGCCCCTGAGCCCCGTGGCTCTATGCTATACTTACTCCGATGAGAGCATTTCAGGCCCGCCCACAGGGAATGGCCGTGAGGGAAACCTTGTCTCCTTCTGCGCTGGTCAAAGTCAAAGGCGTCCGCGATGGGCTGTTGGTCACCCTGGCCGAAGGGGAATGGGCCGAGGTGCGGCAGGCCCTCCTGGCCCTGATCCGCGAAAAGCAGGACTTCTTTCGCGGAGCCAGGCTGGCCCTGGATGTGGGCCAGCGGGCCGTGCGCGCTGCCGACCTGGGCAAATTGCGGGACGAGTTGGCCGACCACGAAGTCACCTTGTGGGCGGTGCTCAGCGGCTCTCCGAAAACCCAGGCCAACGCCCAGGCTTTAGGCTTGGCGACCCGGCTTTCCAAACCCATGCCCCAGCGGGCCGCGCGGCCTCGTCCCCCCTTCCTGGGGCAGGAGGCCTTGTTGGTGCCCCGCACCTTGCGTTCAGGGATGCGGGTGGAGTACGAGGGGCATGTGGTGGTCTTTGGGGATGTGCATCCCGGCGCGGAGATTGTGGCCACCGGCCATGTCATCGTTTGGGGTCGCTTGCGGGGCACCGTGCACGCCGGCGCCCGTGGAGATACCCAGGCCGTGGTGTGCGCCCTGGACCTGGCGCCTACTCAGTTGCGCATCGCTGAGGTGATCGCCACGGCGCCCCCCCGGCGCGGTAAGCCCCATCCCGAAGTGGCCCGCCTGCAGGATGGGAAGGTGGTGGCCGAACCCTGGGACGCCTGACAGCAACCTCTACCCGGAGAGAAAAGCGCATGAGCGGAAAAGTGTTGACTATCACTTCAGGAAAAGGCGGCGTGGGTAAGACCACGGCCACGGCCAACATCGGCGCGGCGCTGGCCGCCCAGGGCCAGAAAGTGGTCTGTTTGGACGCCGATATCGGATTGCGTAACCTGGATTTGGTGCTCGGCCTGGAAAATCGCATCGTGTACGACCTGGTGGATGTGGTCGAGGGGCGCTGTCGCTTGCGTCAGGCGATGATTCGCGATAAACGCCTGCCCAACCTGTTCTTACTTCCCGCGGCCCAGACACGGGATAAGACCGCCGTCTCGCCCAGCGACATGGTGCGGGTGTGCGAGGAGTTGCGCGGCGAATACGATTGGATCCTTATCGATTCGCCGGCTGGTATCGAGCGCGGCTTTCGCAATGCCCTGGCTCCGGCCGATGAGGTCATCGTCATCACCAACCCGGAGGTCTCGGCGGTGCGTGACGCGGATCGTATCATTGGTCTGGTGGAGGCCGAGGAGAAAGGCCCCATCCATCTCATCATCAACCGCCTGAACCCGCAGATGGTCAAGAAGGGAGACATGTTGACCGCTGAGGATGTGTTGGAATTGCTGGCCGTTCGCCTGTTGGGCATTGTGCCGGAAGACGAAACGGTGGTGGTCAACACCAACCGGGGGATGCCGGTGTCCCTGGACGGAAAGAGCAAGGCCGGTCAGGCGTTTCGCAACATCGCCCTGCGCCTGCTGGGGCAAGAGGTGCCTTTCGAGACCTGGGATGAAGACGGCTCGTTCTTGGGGCGGATTACGCGGTTGTTCCGGGGAGGGGATTAGCCATGAAATTGCTCGACCGCCTTGCCGGGAAGGAGCAGAGTGCGCGTCAGGCCAAGGACCGCTTGAAACTGGTGCTCATCCACGACCGCACCGAACTTACCCCGGCGCAGTTGGATGCGTTGAAGGATGAGTTAATCGAGGTGATTTCTCGCCACCTGCCTATCAACCGCGATGAGGTGCGGATTGCCCTCCATGCCGATGGCCGCGAGCAGCGGTTGGTGGCGGATATCCCGCTGCACCCCAGGCGGAAGAGGCGATAACCCCCATGCGGCGAAGTGTGGCCTGGCAAGATTTCGATTTTGTGTTGTTGGCCCTGGTGGCGACCACCACGGCTCTGGGCGTGGCCATCATCCGCTCGGCCGTGGCGGGCAACCAGGTGCTCAGCGGTCTTCCCGCCCGGCAGTTGATTTTCGCCGGGGTGGGCTTCGTCACTTTGATCCTGATCGCCCTGGTGGACTATCATTATTGGATTTTTCTGGGCCGTTATCTGTATTTTTTGACCATCGGCCTGTTGCTCTTCCTCAACATCGTGGGCGAGGCGCGCTTTGGCTCGGCGCGCTGGATTGATACCGGCTTTTTCCTCATTCAGCCCTCGGAGTTCGCCAAAATCGTCATCATCGTCACCACGGCGGATTTCCTCAGCCGTCACAAAGAGCAACTACGGCAACTGCGCTGGGTGATCCTCAGTTTTCTTTACACCATGGGGCTGGTGATCTGGGTGCTGGTGCAGCCGGATCTCAGCACTTCGATCACCTTGCTGGTCATCTGGTTCGCCCAGGTGTGGGCGGCCGGGTTGGAGGTCAAGCATCTGGGTTTGTTCACCGTGCTGGGACTGGGGGCGGCTGTGGCAGGCTTCCCCCTTTTAGCCGATTACCAGAAGGCGCGGGTGATCAACTTCCTTTTCCCCGACCCCAACGCCCGGCATGGGGCCATTTACAATGTGTTGCAGGCGTTGACGGCCATCGGCTCCGGTGGGCTGACGGGCAAGGGCTATGGCCATGGGACGCAGGTGCAGTTGCGTTTTCTCAAGGTGCGCCACACCGATTTTATTTTTGCGGCCATCGGCGAAGAGTTCGGTTTTGTGGGCGCCACGCTGGTGCTTGTGTTGCTGGCGTTGATCATCCTGCGCTGTTTGCATGTGGCGCGCACGGCGCATGACGCCTTTGGCGCGCTCATCGCCTACGGCGTGGCGGCCATGCTCTTCTTCCACACCCTGGTCAATGTGGCCATGAATCTCAACATGCTTCCCGTGACCGGGCTGCCCCTGCCTTTCATCAGTTACGGTGGGTCCACTTTGATTTCCACCCTCATCGGCATCGGGTTGGTGGAAAGCGTGGCCGTGCACCGTAATCCGTTGCAGTTTTGATTTCGGGTTTTTCCACCGACCCTCGGGAAGGAACCCGCCCTGGGGTCCGGTGGTTGTCCCCCTGAGAGGCAGTCCCATCTTTCGCTGGGAGGTCTCATGACAGAACCGAAACCTGCCCGGGTGCGCTTTGCACCCTCTCCAACAGGCTATCTGCATTTGGGTGGGGCGCGCACCGCCCTGTATGACTTTCTCTTGGCGCGCCAGTCCGGCGGCCAGTTCATCCTGCGCATCGAAGACACAGACCGCAGGCGCTATCAGGCCGACGCCGAGCAGGATATTTTCGACAGCCTGCATTGGCTGGGCCTGGAATGGGACGAGGGGCCCGATGTGGGCGGCCCCTACGGCCCTTACCGCCAGACCGAGAGGCGGGAGATATATCAGCATTACGCGAAGCAACTGGTGGAAAGCGGTCAGGCTTACTACTGCTTCTGCTCCCCGGAACGGTTGCGCCGGATGCGCGAGGAGCAGCGGAAGCGCAAAGAGCCGCCCCACTACGACGGCACCTGCCGACACCTTGACCCCGACGAAGCGGCCCGCCGGGTGGCCGCCGGGGAGCCCCATGTCATCCGCTTCAAAACCCCCAAAGAGGGAACCATCACCGTGCGCGACCGCATCCGGGGCGAAATCATGGTGGAGAACCGAACCATTGACGACTACATCCTGCTCAAGTCCGACGGCCTGCCCACCTACCATCTGGCTGTGGTGGTGGACGACCATCTGATGGGCATCACCCATGTGCTGCGGGGCGAGGAGTGGCTGGCCACCTTCCCGCTGCACAGCCACATCTATCGCGCCTTTGGCTGGGAGGAGCCGGAGTGGGTGCATCTCTCCGTGTTCCTCAAGCCCAGCGGCAAGGGCAAGATGAGCAAGCGCGACAGTGAGTTGCTCAAGAAGAGCGGCTACGCGGTGCTCATCCGCGACATCCGCCAACTGGGCTACCTGCCCGAAGCGGTGGTCAACTGGATCGCCCTCATGGGGTGGTCTTATGACGACCATACCGAATTCTTCACCCTGGACGACCTCATCGAGAAGTTCAGCCTGGACCGTTTGAAGCCCTCCCCGGCGGCGGTGAACTTCAAGAAACTGGATCATTTCAACGGCCTGCACATCCGGGCCCTGCCGGAAGAAGAACTGGCCCGGCGATTGGTACCGTACTTCCATGCCGCCGGATACCCGCAGGTGGACGCCGAGGCCCTGAAGCCCATCGTGCCCCTGATTCAGACCCGCATCACCACCTTGGACGATGCGCCGGCCATCGCCGGGTTCTTCTTCCGCGAAGAGGTCGAACCGGCGAACCCGGAGGACTTGATTCCCAAGAAGTTGGACGCGGCGCAGGCGCTGGAGGTGGCGCGGGAGGCCCTGGCCGTGCTGGAGGCCGTGCCCGATTTCCGCGCCGAGACCACCGAGCCGCCCATGCGGGCGCTGGTGGAACGCCTGGGTTTGAAGGCGGGGCAGGTGTTCGGCCTGGTGCGCGTGGCGGTGACCGGCCAGCGGGTCAGCCCGCCCCTTTTCGAGAGCATGGAAATCGTGGGCAAGGAGAAAAGCCTGCAGCGTTTGCGCCGCGCCATTGCCTTGCTGGAGCAACAGGCCTAGTCGGCAGGCCCTGTTCGCTCTTGACGCAGAAATCAACCCAGGGTAAACTTACGCCATGCTGCTGAAATCCACTCGCGCGATGATGGCCGTTATTATGATGATGTGCATTCCCCAGCCTTCGGCGGCTCGTGGGTGGCCTTCGCGCGGGTGAAGATTTTGCCGGTTTGTTGTCGCCCGGCCCCCGGCCTGAGCCGCCGGGGGCTTTTCTTTTTCCATCAGAAGGAGGACGACATCATGAGCGGTGCCTCGGATTTCCCATCCCTGCCTTCTGGTCTGGCTTCGGATACCCTGGCCGTACAAGGTGGGCGGCAGGCGTACCCTTACCATGCCCTAACCGCGCCGGTGGTGCTCTCGGCGCCGTTTGTCTTCCGCAACGCGGAGGAGGTGGACGCCTTCGTGCAGGCCAAGCGGCAAGGCCAAACGCCTTTCCGCGAGTATGGGCGTTACGGAAACCCCACCGTGGAAGCCGCCGAGCGGCATCTGGCCACTTTGGAAGGGGCGGAGGCGGCCCTGCTCTTCGCTTCGGGGATGAGCGCCATCACCACGGCGCTGTTGGTGCTGCTCCCTCCGGGCAGCCATCTGGTGCTCACCCAGGATATGTACCGCCGGACCCGCGAATTCGTGGGGACCTGGTTGCCCCGTCTGGGGGTGAGGCACACCATCGTCCCACCGGGCGATCACGAGGCGCTGCGCACCGCCCTGCGGCCCGAAACGCGCCTGCTCTTCTCCGAGGTTCCCACCAATCCCTACCTGCGGGTGCCCGACCTGGAGCGCATGGTGGCTCTGGCGCGTCGTCAGGGCGCGCTGGTGGCCGTGGACGCCACCCTAGCCTCGCCGGTGAATCTGCGCCCCCTGGACTTTGGGGTGGATTTGGTGTTTCATTCGGCCACCAAGTACCTGGGCGGTCATCATGACCTCCTGGCGGGGGTGGTGGCGGGTCATGAGGAACTCATCCAGCGGCTGCGGGAGGCCATGGGCGTGCTGGGAGGGGTCTGTGCACCGCAAACGGCTTTCTTGCTCATCCGGGGCCTGAAGACCTTGGGACTGCGCGTGGCGCAACACAACCGCAATGGGCAGGCGGTTGCCGCCTTTCTGGAAGGGCATCCGGCGGTGGAGCGGGTCTGGTATCCGGGACTGCCCAGCCATCCTGACCATGTGGTGGCCCGGCGACAGATGAAAGGTTTCGGCGGCGTGGTGTCCTTTGTGCTCAAGGGAGGGCTGGACGCGGCGCGGCAGTTTCTGGATGCGCTGCGCATCCCCCTTTTGGGGCCTTCGCTGGGGGGCGTGGAATCCCTGGTCATGTTGCCGGCATTGATGTCCTACACCAACCTGAGCGCTGAGCAGCGGGCCGCTTTGGGCATCCCCGATGGCCTGGTGCGCCTGGCCCTGGGCATTGAGGACACGGAAGACTTGTTGCAGGATTTGGCGGAGGCCTTGGCGCAAGTCGGGGTATAATCGTTTTGTGATGACGGATTGGAAAGAAGCCTATCGAGAAGAACTGGCCCTGGCCGAGCAAGACCGTAGGGCGGGCAAAGAAGGCCGGGCGCGGGTGCGGGCGCGGCGGGCCGCCGGGCATATCGTGGGAGAGTACCTCCGCCGAAGAGGGTTGCCCGACCCAGGGCCCAACGCGCTGGATCGGCTGCGTTTCTTGCAAGGGATGGCCGGCCTGCCGGCCGAGGTGTATGTTCTGATAGCACACCTGACGATGAAGGTCGATGTGAACTATCGGCTGCCAGACGGGGTGGACTTGCTGGCCGATGCCCAGCGGCTGGCCGAGGTGCTGTTAGGCGAAGGGTAGCCGCCGGGCGTGGGGATGGCCTGGCGGCGTGTTCCTTCTGGCCAGTTGCGGTATAATGTGGCCCCTTCAAGAGGGAAATTTTGAACGAAAGGAGGTGTGCCCCAGCGATTGATCATCCGATAGCGAACACCACCCTATGGCCGGGAAGCCAGCGCCAGGCCCTGAGCCGCTTTGTAGAGTTCAGGGTGACGAGGTGGAGGGTTCCTCACCGCAAGGTGAGGCTAACCGGAGCGGAAGAGCTCCGCGCCGGGAAAATCGAAGGATCGGCGGATGCCCTCCGGGGGACGGCCACTCCCCCGCTTCCCGCAATCATCAGGGGGATATCGGACCGGAAGTCTCAACGCCGCGCGGGTAACCGGGCGGACAAAGGGCTTCTGGCGTGGCCGAGCGTTCTCATTCATCAAGCAGGAGACGCCGGGAAAGAGGCACCGGGAGCTGCCTAGTGGGCCGTGCTCTCGTTGTGGCTGCTTCCTGCCAACCTTAACTGAATGGAGGCCTTTGATGTGCGGTATTGTCGGTTATATCGGGCCGCGTGACGCGACGCCCATACTCTTGAACGGCTTGAAGCGCTTGGAATATCGCGGGTACGACTCGGCCGGTGTGGCTGTGTTGAAGGATGGCCGCATTGAGATTCGCCGTGACGCGGGGAAAATCAGCCGCCTAGAGGTGTTGGTGGCCCAGAACCCCTTACAGGGGACCATCGGCATTGGACACACCCGCTGGGCCACCCACGGCGAGCCCAACCAGCACAACGCGCACCCGCATACCGGGCCGGCTCAGGAGGTCGTGCTGGTGCACAACGGCATCGTGGAGAACTTCCTCACCCTGCGCGAAGAGCTGACGGCCGAGGGTGCAGGGTTCCGTTCGGACACCGACACCGAAGTGATCGCCCATTTGATCGAGCGTCTGCTGAGCGTGGAGGGTGGACTGGTCGAGGCCGTGCGGCGGGCCTTGCAGCATGTGGAAGGCTCCAACGCCGTGGTTGTGATGTCCACCCGTGAACCGGATAAGATCGTGGCGGCGCGCTTGGGGAACGCCGGCGGGGTGGTCATCGGCTTTGGCGAGGATGAGATGTTTGTGGCCTCGGACCTACCCGCCATACTGGAGCACACGCGAAGGGTGATCTTCCTGGAGCATCGGCAGATGGCGGTCATCACCCGGGAGGGGGTGGAGGTCTTCACTTTGGACGGTGAACCCGTGGAGGTCCAGCCGACCACGGTGCCGTGGGACCCGGTCGCGGCGGAGAAGGGGGAATACCGTCATTTCATGCAGAAGGAAATCCACGAGCAGGTGCGCGGTCTGACCGATACCATTGCCGGTCGGGTGGACTTCCGCGAAGGGCGGATCCACCTGCCCGATTTGCACCTCACCCCGGAGTTCGCCCGCCGTTTGCGCAAGATTTTCATCACCGCCTGTGGCACGGCGTATCATGCCGGGTTGGTGGGAAAGACCCTTATCGAACGCATCGCCCGCGTGCCGGTGGAGGTGATGGTGGCCTCGGAGTTCCGCTACGCCGACCCCATCATCGAGCCTGATAGCGTGGTGCTGGCCATCAGCCAGTCTGGCGAAACGGCGGATACCTTGGCGGCGATGGAGGAAGGTCGGCGCAAGGGTGCGACGCTGTGGTCCATCGTCAATGTGATCGGCTCCCAGGCTATGCGGATTGCCGATGGGTACATTTCGATGCAGGTGGGGCCGGAGATCGGGGTGGCCTCGACGAAAGCCTACACCGCGCCGTTGGTGGACCTCTACATGTTGGCCGTGCTGCTGGCCGACCTGCGCGGGACGATCACCCCCGAGCAACGGCGTCGCTTTGTGGCGGATTTGCGTCTGGTGCCCGATTTGGTCGGGCAGTGTTTGGCGCGCGAGGAGGAGGTGATCGAAGTCGCCCGCAGGTACAAGGACACCCGCAGTTGTCTGTATCTGGGGCGGGGGATCAATATGGCCACCGCCTACGAAGGTGCGCTGAAACTCAAGGAGATTTCGTATATCCACGCGGAGGGCTATCCGGCTGGGGAGATGAAGCATGGCCCCATCGCGCTGATTGATGAGGAGATGCCGGTGGTGGCCATCGCGCCCAAGGACCCCTGGTACGAGAAGATGGTCAGCCAGATCGAACAGGCGAAATCGCGGGGCGGCAAGGTGATTGCCGTGACCACCGAGGGCGATGAGCGCATCCCGGAGATCGCGGATGATGTGTTGTGGATACCGGCGACACCCTGGCTGCTGACGCCGGTCACGGCGATCATCCCGTTGCAGTTGTTCGCATATCACATCGCGGCCATGTTGGGGCTGGATGTGGACCAGCCGCGGAACCTGGCGAAGTCGGTGACGGTGGAGTAGGATAGGGGGGTGCTCAGGGCGTCTTTGCGCCCTGAGCCGACTACTTGCGGCCATGTTAGGGCTGGGTGTGGGCTGGCCTGCGGCGTGGCCAAGTGTGGCGGCGGCGTGATGAGAAGGGGCGCTCAGGGCGTCTTGCGCCCTGAGCCGACTACTTGCGGCCATGTTGGGGCTGGGTGTGGGCTGGCCTGCGGCGTGGCCAAGTGTGGCGGCGTGATGAGAAGGGGCGCTCAGGGCGTCTTTGCGCCCTGAGCCGACTACTTGCGGCCATGATAGGGCTGGGTGTGGGCTGGCCTGCGGCGTGGCGAAGTCGGTGACGGTGAGGTAGGATAGGGAGGTGCTCAGGGCATCTTGCGCCCTGAGCACAAAAACGCTCTCATCACAGCCATGTCAGGCTTGATGGGGCCTGTCGTGTCGCAGGGCCGGTGACGGTGGAATGAGTTTTTTGGAATGTGGCGCTCCGGCGCTGCGTTGATTTGCCAGGGCGCCACGTCGTTGAACCGGAACTGTTTCGCCGTGAACCACAAAGCGGCATCAGCCACAGGAGGAAGTCTGGCTTTTCGCAAAACAAGTTTGGCAGAAAACGCGTTTAACGCAAATGGAAATTTGTGAAAAGAGCCGCTTTTTGGGGGTATAATTGACCTGTCATGAGTCATCAGCCGGATTGCGAACCGTTGACCTGGGAAGGCACCCATGCACTGGCGTTGGCGCTCCACGAAGCCCATCCCCAGGTGAATCTGGACGAGGTTTCCCTGGAGCAGTTGCGCCAGTGGGTGCTCGCGCTGCCGTGTTTTGTCGATGACCCGGCGCTGGCTCATGAGGGCCTGTTGATGGCCGTGTTGCGCGAATGGCTGGAGATTGTCCTTGAGGAAGCGGTATCCCGTTAGGGGCCGCGAAACTTCACCAGGAGAAGGCGAGATGACTCCAAATCCTGAGAACGGTGGTGGTCTGAACAAGCCTGGGGTGGAGATTCCCCCCGAATTGCAGGGTACGGTGGCCATCACCACCCTGGATCGTCTCTACAACTGGGGGCGGCGCAACTCGCTGTGGCCGATGATGTTTGGCCTGGCGTGCTGCGCTATCGAGATGATCGCCGTGGCGGCCAGCCGCTATGATATGGCCCGCTTTGGGATGGAGGTCATGCGGCCCAGCCCCCGCCAGGCGGATGTGATGATTGTCTCCGGTACCGTGACGAAGAAGATGATCCCCATCGTGGTGCGGCTGTACAACCAGATGTCCGAACCCAAGTATGTGGTAGCCATGGGCGCCTGCGCCTCGGGCGGCGGCCCCTTCAAGGAAGGCTACAATGTCGTTTCCGGTGTGGACAAATACATCCCGGTTGATGTGTACATTCCGGGGTGCCCGCCCACGCCCCAGGCACTGCTTTACGGCCTGATGAAACTGCAGCAGAAGATCGACCGCCAGTCCATCAAGAGCGTGCCCTGGTACCGGGAAGAGCCTGCCGAGCCCATCCCTGTACCGGTGTTGGGCCCGGATGTGATGGACCCCAGGGACTTTGACAAGATCAAAGCCTATGCCCAGGAGAAACTGGCCGAGCAGCAGGCTCAGGCCTCCGAGGGCCAGGAATCTGCCTAAGGGAGTTGCCCCATGAGCGAGCAAACAACAGTGGTGGCGGAAAACTTGGAAGCCCGGTTCCCCGGCATTGTCAAGAAGGACGAGCGCAAGGGGTACGAGGGCTATATCGTCGAAGCGTCGCACCTGGTGGAGTTCGCCCGCACCTTGCGGGATGAGTTCGGGTACGATTACCTCTCCTCGGTGACGGGGGTGGACTACCTCCCCGAGGGGCACATGGAGGTGGTCTATCATGCTTATAAGACCACCGGCGGGCCGGCCCTGGTGTTCAAGGTCCAGGTGCCGCGTGACAATCCGGTGGTCCCCTCGTTGGTGCCCGTTTATCCCGGCGCAGACTTTCAGGAGCGTGAAGCCTGGGATCTGCTGGGTATCAAGTTCGAAGGGCATCCGGATTTGCGCCGCATTTTGATGTGGGAAGGTTTTCACGGGCACCCGCTGCGCAAGGACTGGAAGGAGCCCTACTTCGAAGAAGAGCACAAGCCCTACAAGAGCCGCTGGCCCGAGGGGCATGTCCGCCGTGCTGAAGACGCCAACCCCTTTGGCAAGAATGTGGACTATCCGGCCGGCTTCGACCCTTACAACTGGGAGCCGGAGGACGCTGACGCCATCCTCTACGGCACCTTAGAGCACATCCACCATGACAGTGACTTGGACACCGATGTTGTGGTGGTCAACATGGGGCCCCAGCACCCCTCCACCCACGGCGTGTTCCGCATGGTGGTCACCTTAGACGGGGAGACCATCGTGGACCTCAAGCCGGTCATGGGGTATCTCCACCGCAACCATGAAAAAATCGGCGAGCGCAACACCTGGTTGATGAACATGCCCTACACCGACCGGCTGGACTACCTTTCCTCCATGAGCAACAACTTTGGCTACGCCCTGGCCGTGGAGAAGTTGCTGGGCGTCAAGCCGCCGGAGCGGGCGGAGTACATCCGTGTGGTCATGGCGGAACTCACCCGTATCCAGAACCACCTCTTTGCCATCGGCATGTTCCTCAACGACATGGGGGCCTACTTCACCCCCTCGCTGTACGCCATTGAGGAGCGCGAACTCATCCTGGATATTTTCGAGGCCACGGCTGGTTCGCGCATGATGTGCAACTACTTCCGCTTCGGCGGTGTGGCGCGCGATTTGCCCGAAGGTGTGTTGGAAAAGATCCGCGACCTGGTTTATGAGCGCCTGCCACGCAAGGTGGAGGAGTTCGACCGTTACGTTGTGCACAACGAGATCGTGAAAGAGCGCTCCATGGGAGTGGGTGTGCTCACGGCCGAGCAAGCCATTGCCTACTCAGCGGCCGGTCCGGTGCTGCGGGCCTCGGGTGTGCCCTACGATGTGCGCCGTGCGGAGCCTTACTCCATCTACGACCGCTTCGATTTCGATGTGGCCGTGGCCTACCACGGCGATGTGTACGACCGCTTGCTGGTGCGCATGGAGGAGATTCGCCAGTCTATCCGCATCCTCCAGCAGGCGGTGCGGGATATCCCCGAAGGGCCGGTGATGGCCAGGAAGCCACAGTACCAGCATCGCGTCCCGCCGGGCGAGGCTTACGGTCGGGTGGAAGGCCCTAAGGGAGAGTTGGGCTTCTATGTGGTCTCCCGCGGCGGCACCAACCCCTGGCGGTACCATGTCCGGGCGCCATCCTTTATCAACTTGACCGCCCTGGCCGAAATGAGCAAGGGTCACAAGGTGGCCGATGTGGTGGTCATCTTGGGCTCTATTGACATCGTGCTCGGCGAAGTTGATCGCTAACCCTCGGAGTGGAGTGGACGATGAACGGCATTGGGCTTCTCAAAGGCTTGGGGATCACCCTCAAGCACCTGATCGACTCCTACATTGACGACTGGAAGTGGCGCGGCAAGCGTTACTTCATCAAGGAGGGGATTGAGCACCGGCGCAGCGCGGATGTAAAAGGGATTTTCACCGTTCAGTACCCCGAAGAAAAACTGCCGGTGCCGGAGAACTTCCGCTTTGTGCCTTTCCTGGTGTATGACGAGTTGGAAGATGGCACCAAGAAGCAACGCTGCACAGCCTGTGGGATCTGCGCTAAGGTGTGCCCGCCTCAGTGCATTTGGATTGTGCGGGCCAAAGACCCCAAAACCGGTCGCCCCAAGAGCGAACCGGAGGCCTTCTTCATCGATGTGGATATCTGCATGAATTGCGGTCTGTGCGCCGAGTACTGTCCTTTCGATTCCATCAAGATGGACCACGACTACGAACTGGCCACTTACGATCGCTTCCAGGACAACATCTTCGATCTGACCAAACTGTCCAAACCGGCTTCCTATTACGCGGAGATCCACCCCACGGATTACGCCCGCGAGGAAGAGGCGCGCCGGGCCAAAGAGGCGGCCAAGGCGGCCCGGGCCAAGGCTCGTGCCAAAGGGGCCCAGAAGAAAACGGAAGCCAAGAAGGACGATTAACGGCGTTGAATTTTGGGGATGCCCCACCCGTCGTGCGGCAGGGGCATCCCTTTGCCTTTTGGGGAGGCGTGCGCTGTGTATCACGGCGATACGGAAGTGTTGTTCCCGGTCCGTCTTATCCCCTCCTTGCGCCATTTGCGGGGGCCGGAATGGCAGGCGTTGGTCGAGCAGGTCCAGCAGGCGGCGCCCACCTCTCCTGCGGTGTTGGGGTTTGTCCTCCTGATGGCCCGGCTGGCGAATTGCGCCGGTTGCTCCATGGACACCTTTCGGGCCATGCGGGGCTGTGCCCAATGCTCCTCGCGTGTGGTCGAGCGGTTTCGCGGCTCCGACGCAGAACTGGTACGACAGTGGCAGGCCGCGGTGGAGGAGGTGAAGGCCTTCCTCAAAAGTCATGGGTTGATGGCGTCAGAAGAACTCCCCTGACCGCGGGTGGCTTCACAAAGCCGTGGTCAGAGGGAAGCTTGGCCCTTGAGCGCAAGGCAGGGCTTCACATGGACGCAGTGCAAGCGGTGAGGCTCCTGGAGGGGGGAGAGGGGGCTGAAAAGTCTCCTTTGGTGCGAGGTTTTGTGGCCGTTCTCCCTCTCTCATGCCGTTTCTCTTGGTGCCCTGGCGCCCTTGGGGTATAATTTTGTATGGCAGGATTGATAAAATTTCACCGCCTGCCCAATGGGGGTAGGCGGTA
>DUEP01000036.1 GCA_011176535.1 Anaerolineae bacterium
CCCTGAAGTATTTGTTGTTCGCTTTGAGGATCTTATTTTAAACCGTCGTGAAACTTTGGGGCGAATTCTAGACTTCATACAACAGCGTGGCGCATGGCGCCTTACCCTGGCTCAAGAACAGGCTTTAGATGCCCTGGAGGCCGCCATTCAACCGCATCGCTCAGGCACTTTTCGCAAAGGCCAACCGGGCGAGTGGCGGGAGTGGTTTGACGAAGACCTCAAACGCCTTTTCAAAGAACGCACGGGTGATTTGCTCATCCGTTTAGGCTACGAGCGTGACCATGACTGGTAAACCGTTATGCTCCATCGTCATCCGTGCATACAACGAAGAGCGTCACATCGGACGGTTGCTGGAAGGCCTCATGCAACAGACGCTCCGCGAGCGGTGTGAAATCATCTTGGTGGATTCCGGATCTACCGATGCCACCGTGGCCATAGCCAGGCGTTACCCGGTGCGGGTGGTGCACATTCGGCCGGAGGAGTTTACCTTTGGGCGTTCGCTTAACCTGGGCATTCGTCACGCCCGCGGCGAGTTTGTGGTCATCGCCAGCGCGCATGTGTATCCGGTGTATCCTGACTGGCTCGAGCGTCTGCTGGAACCCTTTGCCGACCCTCAGGTGGCGTTGACCTACGGCAAGCAGCGCGGCGACCACCGCACCAGGTTCTCCGAACGTCAGATTTTCGCCAAATGGTTCCCCGAGCGATCCAACTGGCGGCAGACACATCCTTTCTGTAACAACGCCAACGCTGCCATCCGACGGGCCTTGTGGGAGCAGCATTCCTACGACGAAACCCTGACCGGATTGGAGGACTTGGCCTGGGCCAAGTGGGCCATCGAACAGGGGTATGTGTTGGCGTATGTCGCCGAGGCCGAAATTGTGCACGTCCATGAAGAATCGCCGCGCAAGGTGTTCAATCGCTATCGTCGTGAGGCCATGGCCTTCAAACGCATCTATCCCGAGGCTCGTTTCACCGGCTGGGATTTCGTGCGGTTGCTGAGTACCAACCTCGCCAGCGACCTGTATCACGCAGCGCACCAGGGGATGCTCTGGGCTAACCTGACCGGCATCTTTTGGTTTCGTTTCATGCAGTTTTGGGGCACCTACCGCGGATATCGCGAGGCCGGCAGTCCGTTGACCGAACAGTTGCGCGAGACTTTTTACTACCCCCGTGGTTTTCGCGCCGACCCGCCACCGCCACGGGATGTGGAACCGATTCGGTATAATGAGTGAGTGTCATGTGCCAGGTGCCGTGTATGTCTTGTCCTGAAATAGGTTGATACTATTGAGGTGCCATATGCCAGGGCGAGGGGCCAGGCGAAAGCGGAAACTACGGAGTAGAAACCTTAACATACGTTGCTCACTTTCTCGGCTTGCAAGTCCACACCTCCTTGACTTGTACTTCTGGGGCCGCAACCTGGCCGGTATACATGGCCCAAGGTGCCGCCATGTCCAAAGCGCCATGCGGCCGCTCATGGTTGTACAAGGGCAGCCCTTCCGCCACGGCTTGTCACGCCACCACCAAGTCGGCCCAAGGCCCTTCCAGGCCATATTCTTGCTTCAGAATGCCCAACAGCCGCTCGGCAAAGGCCTTCTCGTAAGCGTTGCCCACGGCACCCATGCTGGCCTGGATGCCCACTTGAGCCAGCCGGGCTTGGTAAGCCCGCGAAGTGTACTGCACCCCGTGGTCGGTGTGGTGGATCAGCCCGACAACTTTACCCTTCCCGGCTATGCTCAACGCCTGCTCCAAGGCGTACTCGGCTTGCAGGCCAGGCGCCAAGGCCCAACCCACGACGGCCCGGCTGAACAAGTCTATGAGCACAACCAGGTGGGCAAACCGCCCGCCCTCCAGCCGCAGGTAGGTGATGTCGCCAACCCATGCCTGGTTGGGGGCCGTCACCGTGTGCCCGGCGATCCGGTTAGGGTAGCGATAGAGCCCGCTCCAGGTGGTGCGCTGAGGGTTGGCTTGCGAGGAGACCAGCAATCCGGCCCGTCGCAAGAGGGCGAAGAAGCGGTCACGGCCGATGGACAAGCCTTCCTGGGCCAGCATGGGGCGCAAGAGATGCAGCAGTTTCCGGCCGCCCATCCGAGGGACCGGGCGCGCACCTGACGCACCAGGCTCAGGATACGAGTTTCCTGCTCGGCTGGAGCCCGTTCCCGCGCCAAGGCCGGTAGTAGGCCTGAGGGGTGAAGCCCAAAGCGTGGGCGAGGGCTGCCACGGTTACGGCTCCTTGGGCCTGGGCGCAGGCGTGGGCGAGGATGGCCCTTTTTTCGGCCAACTCGTGGCCGTAGGTCGCTTGGTACAGGGCCAGGGTGCCTTGAAGTAAGGCCTTTTCCAGCACGGCATCGGCCAGGGCCTTTTTCAGTTGAGCGATGTGCTCTGCTCGGCCTCTTCAGGGGTCTGAATGTGCATGACCCCATGCCGCAGCCCCTGGGTGCCGTACCGCTGCACCCACTGGCGCAAGGTGCGTAGGTTGCCGATCCCATACTTGCGCTGCAGGGCCGAGAGGCTGGCCCCGGCTTTGCACTCCGGCCACCACCTGGCGCTTGAAGGCCAGGCTATAGCGTTTGTAGACTGGTTTCTTAGCCATGAGTACCCGTCCTTTCGTGCGGAATGCACACCTTAAAAAATTCGGGCGTCGTCGTTGGTGGCATTTGGCCCTTCTTTCGTGTCAACCTATTTTAGGACGGGTCAGTATTTGGGAGTTGAGTGTGAGGTCGGATTCTGAGGGAGGGAGTCGATGACGCCACCACGCGTTGTCGCTTTGGTTCCAATGCGGCACCATTCGGAGCGGGTACCCGGCAAAAATTATCGACCTCTGGCTGGCAAGCCGCTTTTCCATTGGATTTTGGAGACCTTGCTGGCCGTCCCGACTATCGCTGAGGTCGTGGTGGATACCGATAGCCCGCTGATCACCCAGGGGGTGCGGGAATATTTCCCCAGGGTCCGGGTTTTGGAGCGGCCGGAGCACCTGCGGGATGGGCACATCCCCATGAACGAGGTGCTGCTCCACGATGTCCGGCAGGTGCCCGGGGATTTCTATCTGCAAACCCACAGCACGAACCCTTTGCTCCGCGCCGAGACCGTGGAGCGGGCCATCCGTACTTTCCTCGCCCACTATCCGGCTTATGATTCGCTCTTTTCGGTGACGCGCATCCAGACCCGCTTGTGGGATCAACTGGCGCGGCCCATCAACCACAACCCCGCCATTTTGCTGCGCACCCAGGACCTGCCGCCGGTGTACGAGGAGAACTCTTGTCTTTACATCTTCAGCCGAGACCTGTTGGAGCGGCGGCGCAACCGCATCGGTGAGCGCCCCTATTTGTTTGAGATCCCCGCTGAAGAGGCCCTGGACATCGACGAAGAAATTGACTTCCTCATGGCCGATTTTCTGGCCCGTCGGCGTCTTACCCAACCGGACCCCGAGGAGTGATGCCGTGCCCACGATTTTGCTCACCGCCCCGTACATGATCCCTTTCCTTGACCGTTTTCGCCCGGTGTTCGCGCACTACGGCCTGGAGGTCATCGTCCCCGAGGTACACGAGCGCATGGAGGAAGAGGATTTGCTGCGCTACACCGGGCAGTTCGACGGGACGATTTGCGGCGATGACCGTTATACCGCCCGGGTGCTGGAGGCCTGCGCTCCCCGCTTGAAGGTGATCGCCAAGTGGGGCACCGGTATCGACAGCATCGACAAGGCTGCGGCCGAGCGCCTGGGCATCCGCGTGTACCGTACGCCCAACGCCTTTACCTTGCCCGTGGCCGACACGGTGATGGGCTACATTTTGGCTTTCGCTCGCAACATCCCGTGGATGGACCGGGCAATGAAGGCGGGCCGTTGGGAGAAAATCCAGGGCCGCTCCCTGAGCGAGTGCACGCTGGGGGTGATCGGCGTGGGCGATATCGGCAAGGCCGTGTTGCGCCGCGCCAGGGCGTTTGGTATGCGTTTGCTGGGCAACGATATCGTCGAGGTGGACCATGTTTTCCTGGCCGAGGTCGGCGTGGAAATGGTGCCGCTGGAGCGTTTGCTGGCCGAGGCGGATTTCATCAGTCTGAACTGCGATTTGAACCCCACCAGTTACCACCTCATCAACCGCGAGACCCTGCGCCTGGTCAAACCCGGCGCGGTGCTCATCAACACCGCTCGGGGGCCGGTGGTGGACGAGGCGGCCCTGGTGGAGGCATTGCAGGAGGGGCGATTGGGCGGCGCGGCGCTCGATGTGTTTGAGGTGGAGCCTTTGCCCAAGGACAGTCCGCTGCTCCGTATGAACAACGTGCTCCTCGCGCCGCACAACGCCAACAGCAGCCCGGCGGCCTGGGAGCGGGTGCATTGGAACACCTTGCGGAATTTGCTGCGAGGTCTTGGTTTGCCCATAGATGACTTGGCGGAATTGCGTCAAGCGTATGGTCGGTGAATCGAGCATATGATGAGAGGAGAACGTGAGGCAGATATGCGCACGGTGTTGATAACCGGTGCCTCAGGCGGCATTGGCCGCGCCGTGGTGGCCATCTTTACTACCCACGGCTGGCGCGTTATCGGTTGGGATAAAGCCCCCTCTGAGGCAGGGTTCCCCACCCAAGGGCTGTTTCAACAAGTGGATCTGGCGGACCCCCAGGCGATAGAGGCCGCTTTTGAGCAGGTGCGCGCTTTCACGGACCGGCTGCACGCGGTGGTGAACAACGCGGCGTTGCAACTGACCAAGCCGTTGCTGGAGACCACCATCGCCGAGTGGGACGTGGTGCAGGCGGTGAACCTGCGGGCGGCGTTCTGGGTCAGTCGTTTGGCGCACCCGCTGCTCAAGGCAGCGGCCGAGGCTGGCGAAGGCGCGGCGGTGGTGCATGTGGCCTCGGTGCATGCGGTGGCCACCTCGGCCAACATTGGGGCTTACGCGGCCAGCAAGGGCGGCCTGCTGGCGCTGACTCGGGCCATGGCCATCGAGTGGGCGCCCGATGGTATTCGGGTCAATGCGGTGTTGCCCGGCGCAGTGGACACGCCCATGCTGCGGGCCGGGCTGAGCCGTGGCCACCTGAGCGCCGCCGATGTGGAAGCCCAACTGGCCGAACTGGCCCGTCGCACGGTCAACGGACGGGTGGGCCGCCCCGAAGAGATCGCCCGTGCCATCTATTTTCTGGCCGACGAGACGCAGTCTTCGTTCATGACGGGCCAGCCTTTGGTGGTGGACGGGGGCGCCACAGCGCGCCTGAGCACGGAGTGACAGGCGCATGGCGTTCCTGATCGCGCCGTGACCTGCCCGAGTTGCCCTGCCATCCGCAAACAACGAAAGAGACCCATGCCCGACTGGAAACACTTCATCCCTCAACCCCTTCACCCTCTGGCCCGGCACCTGGTGTGGACGGCCCAATGGTTGCCTGAATGGCCCACAGCGGCTTTCCACCCCTGGCGTCGGGAGAGTAAACGCCGGCTGGCCGCTTTGCGCAACGCGCATCGTGGGAGGCGTTGCTTCGTCATCGGCAACGGCCCCAGCCTGCGGCGTACCGATGTGAGCAAACTGCGCGATGAAATCACTTTTGGCCTCAACCGCATTTATCTGGCTTTCCCGGAGTGGGGCTTTCGCACCACTTACCTGGTCTCGGTGAACGATTTGGTCATCGAACAGTGTGCGCAGGAGTTCCGCGATTTGGCCATGCCCAAGTTCCTGACCTGGCGGGCGCGCCGTTGGGTGCCCCTGGATGAGCACACCACCTTTCTCTTCACCACTTACATGGGGCCCAAGTTTGCCCGTGACGCCCGTGGCCGTCTGTGGGAAGGTGCCACCGTGACTTATGTGGCGTTGCAACTGGCCTACCACATGGGGTGCGACCCCGTGATTCTCATTGGGGTGGATCACAACTTTACCACCAAGGGAGAACCCAACAAGACCGTGGTTTCGGAAGGTGACGACCCGAACCATTTCCACCCCGGCTATTTCGGCAAAGGGTTCCGTTGGCAATTGCCCGACCTGGAGACTTCGGAGATGGCCTATCGCCTGGTGCGGCGAGCCTTTGAGGCCGATGGCCGCCGTGTGCTGGACGCCACCATTGGGGGCAAACTGACCGTGTTCCCCAAGGTGGACTACGACAGCCTGTTCTGAGGCAAAGATGAAATCGAAACATTGGCTGGCCCTGACGATCCTGCTGGTTGCCGTAGGGGTGGGCATTCGCTTCTATCGGCTCACGCAACCTCCGCTGGATTTCCATCCGACGCGCCAGTACCGGAGCCTGTTGCTGGCCCGCACCCTGTATCTTCGCTGGCGTCCGGGGCCGATTTCCCCCGAAGAAGTGGCCCAACGCGCGGCCGGGTTCCGAGTGGCGCTTCATGAACCTGTTCTGTTCGAAACCCTGGTGGCCCGCACATATCTCCTGCTCCATGGCGAGTGTCCCTGGGTGGCGCGACTGTACGACCTGGCTTTTTGGCTTTTTGGTGCGCTGGGGCTGTGGATGCTGGCGCGGCGTTTGGGCGGCCCGGCAGGAGCCGCCGTGGCCGTGGGCTATTGGATGCTGCTGCCGCTGGCCATCGCGGCCAGCCGGTCCTTCCAGCCCGACCCGCTGATGGTCAGCCTCTTGCCCTGGGTGGCTTATGGCTGGTTCCGTTGGGTCGAAGATGGACATGCCCGTTGGCTGATTTGGGCCGGTTTGGCCGGGTTGCTGGCCGGGATTGTCAAGGTCCATGCCGTTTTCTTCTTTGGCGGGATGGCCCTGGGGGCAGCATGGGGCCGTCGGGGGTGGAAGTTTTGGCGTGAGGTCCGGTGGTGGGGCGTTGTGGTGGGGATATTGCTCTTGGTGGCCGGCATTTACCTCAAAATCCGGCCTGGGCAGTGGGTTTCGTTTTATGTGTCCACCTGGACGCTCCGGATGGCCCGCTATTGGCTGACCCCGTTGCCGTACGGCGGTTGGCTGGATATGATCGTCCGCAACCTGGGCGGTGGCCTGACCTTGGCTGCGGCCGTGGGGGGCTTGCGCAGCGAGCGTCCGGCTCAAGGGTTTCTGTCTGGTTGGTTGTTGGGCTACTTGGCCTACGGTTTCCTCGTTCCCGTGCAGATTGCCACCCACTCCTACTACCACCTGCCCATGGTGCCCTGGGTGGCCCTGGGGTTGGCCTTGACCGTGCGGCTGTTGACCCCCTGGGTGCGTTCCTGGCCGCGTGGAGCACAGGCTGTAGGGGCCGTGTTGATGCTGCTGGCCGCAGTCTATCCGGTGGGCATCACCTATTGGGAGATGCGCAGCCATGATTACCGTGCCCAGGCCGCCATGTACGCAGAGATCGGCCGGCGATTGCCGCCGAGGGAAAAGGTGGTTGCCTTGACCGAGGCTTATGGCTGGCCGTTGCTTTATCACGGCGGCGTGCCCTCGGTGCGGTGGCCCTCTCAAGATCAAAAACGCTTGTTCGACAAGCAGGGCCAGTTTGCCGCATTGTTCCGCTCCCTGGTGAAGGCGCAGGACGCGGCCTTTTTCGTGGTCACTGATTGGGAGGAGTTAGGCCGTCAGGGGAATTTGCGGCGATATCTCCGGCAATGCTATCCGGTTTGGGTAGAAACGGCCACCTATGTCATTTTTGATTTGCGTAAGGAGAACGCCCAATGCGCCGTGCCGTAAAACCGTTCTGGATCCTGATAGCCCTCCTGACCCTGGGGACGGGTATCCGCCTGTATGACTTTACCGATCCGCCCCTGGATTTTCACCCCACCCGCCAGTTGATGGGCGCCATTCAGGCGCGGGCGCTCTATTACCATTGGGCTTCGGACATTCCCCCTGACAAGGTGGCGCTGGCCGATCGAGCCGCAGCGCGGGTGGGCGAATACGAACCCCCTGTCGTGCCAGGATTGGCGGCGCTGACCTACCTGGCGCTGGGGAGAGAGCAGGTGTGGGTGGTGCGCCTTTACAATGCCCTTTTCTGGCTGGCAAGCGCGCTGGCCGTGTATGGCTTGGCCCGCCGCATGGCGGGCGAAGTCGGGGCCTTGATGGGCATGGCTTACTTTCTCTTCTTGCCTTTTGCGGTGAAGGCCAGCCGCAGTTTTCAGCCCGATCCCTTGATGAGCGCGCTGATCGCTCTGACGGCTTTCGCAGCCTATCGCTGGGTCGAGGCCGAACGGCCCCGGTGGCGACAGGCCTTGACCGTGGGGGTACTGGGTGGATTGGCGGTGCTGGTCAAGGCGTTTGCCGTTTACGAAGCGGCAGGCCTGCTGGCCGCCCTGGTGCTGTGGCGTTGGCGGTGGCGGTTCTGGCGGCAGGGGCAGGTGTGGCTGGCCGCGTTTTTCGTCTTGGCCCCGGTGGGAGTGTATCTCGTCTTGCGGGGTGAATCCCAGGCTCAGCGCTATTTCGAGCAATGGACCCTCTCGTTGAGTTATTTGTGGTTCAAGCCCACTTTCTACCTGCATTGGGGCTATACTCTGCACAAACTGTTTGGCCTGCCTTTTGTGCTTCTGGCTTTGTCGGCTTTGGTCTTTGCAACGCCCAAAGGACGGGCCTTGCTGCTGGGGTGGGGAGCCGGATATGTGGTCTTTGGCTTTAGCGTGCCTTACCTGATTTACTCGCACAACTACTATAGCCTGAGCGCCACGCCTTTGGTGGCGGTGGCCATGGCTTTGCCTCTGCAACGTTTGTGGGAAGCCATGCGCAACTTCTCCTGGGGACGCTGGGCTCTGATTGTGGGTGGTGTGCTTTTGAGTGGCTTCTGGCTTTTGACGACTTATCGCGATCTGCGTGATGCCGATTACCGTCATGAGCCGGCCTACTGGGCTGCGCTGGCTGCTCAACTGCCCACCGACGGCCCGCTGATTGCCTTGACGCAGGATTACGGCTATCGCCTGGCCTACTATGGCCCCTTCGTTATCGACGCCCTTTGGCCTCCGCGGGGGGAGTTCGCCCTTCGGCAAATGCGCGGGCGGAAGGTGGACATGCTGGTCGAGTTTCAGCGCCGCACCGAGGGCATGGATTACTTTTTGGTGACGGCTATGGGACAGTGGGAGCATCAGCCGACCCTGCGTGAATTGTTGGAGGAGCATTATCCTCTGATCGCTCAGGGTGATGGCTATTTGCTCTTCGACTTGCGGCATCCGAAAATTCCCCTGTCTCCTCAACCCTGATTTGGCGCGGTGCCTCCACTATGACGCGTTTGCCTCTTGTCTCCATCGTCACGCCCTCCTATAACCAGGCTTCTTTCCTGGAGCGTACCCTCCGCTCGGTGTTGAGTCAGGATTACCCGCACATCGAGTACATCGTGGTGGATGGGGGCTCGACCGATGGCAGCGTGGCGGTGATCGAACGCTATGCGCACCGTCTGGCCTGGTGGGTGAGCGAACCCGATCAGGGGCAGGCCGAGGCCATCAACAAAGGTTTTGCCCGCGCTCAGGGGGAGATTTTCGCCTGGGTGAACTCCGACGACTTGCTGGCCCCCTGGACCGTGGCGGAGGCAGTGGCCGCCTTTCAGAGGCATCCAGAAGCCGGACTGGTCTTCGGCCATGGGGTCTCCATAGACGCTCAGGGCCGCCCCTTTCACCTGCTGCGCACTGGCCCGTGGGGTTTGGCCGAGTTGATGACCTTCCACATGCTCAACCAGCCGGCGGTGTTCCTCCGTCGCGCCGCGTGGGAGGCCGTGGGCGGGTTGGACCTGGGCTACCATTACTTGTTGGACCATCACCTCTGGCTGCGCATGGCGGCTCAGGCTCCCACGGCCCATGTGGACCGTATCTGGGCCTTTGCCCGCTACCACGCCGCTGCCAAGAACGCTGCCCAGGCGTCCGGTTTCGCCGCCGAGGCGTTGCGCCTGGCCCACTGGATGAGCACCGAACCTGCGCTGGCCTCGACCTACGCTCGCTTGCGGCGTCGAGTGTGGGCCGCAGCCTACCGCTTCGCCGGGCGTTACCTGGTGGACGGCGGGCACTACCTCGCCGCCCTGGGCGCCTATCTGCGGGCCCTGGCCTACCATCCGCCCACCGCCGCCAAGGAGGCCCATCGCATGGCCTTCGCCCTGGCAGGCCTATTCGGTCTGGGGGGGGCTTTGCGCCGGGTCTACTATCGCCGTGCCTGGGGAGGCATTCCCCCCGAAGTCGTCGCTTTGGGGGTCACCAACGCCGATGCGTGGGTCATGGGGGAGACGCAGCCGCCTTCCGAACCAAGATGAGAATCCTTCTCAAGTAGAAGTGGTATAATCCCTCACTTGCAGGAGGCAACGTTGGGCCAGAGGCGTGCTGCGTGTCTCGTGCCTCGCCGGGGCCGTCCCTTGCCTCCACCTTCCATCCTCCTACCCCGATGCCTCGCCATCGAACCAACTGACAGCGGAACACCTGACACCGAGACACCAACCACTGAGCCTCTGAACAGCCGGGCATTCGGGCAACTGAAAAACGGAGCATCCCTGAGAGACTATGGTTCCCAAAGTGATTCGCGTCGTGGGCGCGCGCGTCCACAACCTGAAGAACCTCACCGTGGAAATCCCTCGCGACAAACTGGTGGTCATCACCGGCTTGTCGGGGTCGGGGAAATCCTCTTTGGCCTTCGACACTATCTTTGCCGAGGGCCAGCGGCGCTATGTGGAGTCCCTCTCCGCCTACGCCCGTCAGTTCCTCGGCCAGATGGAAAAGCCCGATGTGGACAGCATCGAGGGCCTCTCCCCGGCCGTGGCCATTGACCAGAAGGGCGTTTCGCATAACCCTCGCTCCACCGTGGGCACCGTCACCGAGATTTACGACTACCTGCGCCTGCTCTTCGCCCGCGCCGGGACGCCCCACTGCCCCGTCTGTGGCCGCGAAGTGGTGCGCCAGTCGGCCCAGGAGATCGTGGACGCCCTGTTGGCGCTGCCTGAGGGCATGCGCCTTATCCTGCTGGCGCCGCTGGTGCGCGGACGCAAGGGCACCCACCAGGCCGTGCTGGACGAGATTCGCAAGGCTGGGTTTACCCGCGCTCGCGTGGATGGCCGCATTGTCGTGCTCGACGAGGAAGAAGTCTCTCTGGAGCGCTACAAGCGGCACGATATCGAGGCCGTGGTGGACCGCCTGATCATCCGCCATTTTGAGGATCCCCAAGAGGCCGATGACTTCCGCACCCGCCTGACCGACTCCGTTGAAACGGCCCTGAAATTTGGCGATGGCTACCTCATCGCCCATCTCCTGCCCCGCCGGAACCCTGGGGGAGAGGCCGCGCCCGAGGGTGCGGCTTCGCCCCAGGAAACTCCCCGCGACCTCTTCTTTTCCGAGCATCTGGCCTGCCCCGAGCACGGCGTCAGCCTGCCCGAACTGGAACCGCGCACGTTTTCCTTCAACACGCCTCACGGCGCGTGCCCCGAATGCCAGGGCCTGGGATTCAAACTGGAAATCGACCCCGACCTGCTCATCCCCGACAAGAGTCGTTCCATAGCCGATGGGGCCATCGTGGCCCTGGAATGGAGTGCTCCGCCGGAGCGCCGGGGGTACACCTGGCAGGTGCTCCAGGCTGTGGCCGAGGCCTACGGCATCGATTTGCACAAGCCGGTCAGGGAATTGCCTGAGGAGCACCTGGACATCATCCTCTACGGCACTCGAGGCCGCCCGGTGCCCGTGACCTACCGCAGCCGACGGCGTAACATGCAGGCCCGTTTCACCACGACCTTCGAGGGCGTGGTGAACAGCCTGATGCGCCGCTATCAAGAGACCCAATCGGACTATGTGCATCGCAAAATCGGCGAGTTCCTGACGCAACGCACCTGCCCGGTGTGTCACGGCACGCGCCTGCGGCCCGAGGCCCTGGCCGTGACCGTGGCGGGGGTGAACATCGCCGAGGTCGTCTCCTGGCCGGTGAGCCGGACGCTGCAGTGGGTGCGTTCGTTGCGGGGGAATCCCCCCCTTAGCAAGGGAGAGAAGGGGGAGAACCTCACCCCACCCGCTACCCCCCTCCCATCCCTTACTAAGGGGGGGGAGGAGGAAGCCCCGAGCGAAAGCGAGGGGCGGGGGAGGGGAGAAAGCGACCTCCAACGCCTTGCCCGCGAGCGAGGACTGGTGACCACAGGCTTCCATTTGCCCTACAACCCTCGTTTGGTGGAACGCGCCCGGGAGTTACGAGCCTACATGACCCCCGCCGAACAAAAGTTGTGGGCCTTTTTGCGCAAATTGCCTTACCGGGTGTTGCGTCAGCGCCCGATTGACCATTACATTGTGGACTTCTACATCCCGCACGCGCGGTTGGTGATTGAGGTAGATGGCGAGCAGCACTGTACGGAAGAAGGAAAGGCCTACGATGCGGAGCGCGACGCCGTGTTAGAAGGATACGGTCTGCGCGTGTTTCGTGTGCCCAACGCCGAGGTGCTCGGGCACTTTGGAGAAGTTGCGGCGCAAATCGAGCGCCTGGTGGCGGATCTCACCCCACCCCCTTTCCCCCTCCCCTCCCTTATCAAGGGAGGGGAGGGGGAAAGCCCGCCGGAGGCGGGCCGGGGGAGGGGAGAGATCCTCACCCCCCGCCAGCGGGCCATTGCCGGGCGCATCCTGCGCGAGTTGGAGGCCCGCCTGGGCTTCCTGGTGGATGTGGGCCTGGATTACCTCACCCTCGACCGGGCGGCGAACACTCTCTCGGGCGGCGAAGCCCAGCGCATCCGGCTGGCAACGCAGGTGGGCTCGCGCCTGACCGGCGTGCTCTATGTGCTCGACGAGCCCTCCATCGGCCTGCACCCCCGCGATACGGCCCGTTTGTTGCGCACCCTCAAGGGCCTGCGTGACTTGGGCAACACGGTCCTGGTGGTGGAGCACGACCCCGAGACCATCCTGGAAGCGGATTGGGTCATCGACTTGGGGCCGGGGGCTGGCGAGCATGGGGGGCAGATGGTCGCCCAGGGTCCGGTGGAGGAGATTTTGCGGCATCCTACCTCCATCACCGGAGCCTACCTGTCGGGCCGCAAGCAGGTTCCCCTGCCCGAAAACCGTCGTCAGGGCAACGGACGCTGGCTGACCATTGTCGGCGCCCGCGAGAACAACCTGAAGAACATCACCGTGCGCCTCCCTCTGGGAATGCTGGTGCTGGTCGCCGGGGTCTCGGGGTCTGGCAAGTCCAGCCTGGTGGTGGAGGTGCTCTACAAAGCCCTGGCCCGCCATCTGATGGGCGCGCGCCTGCAACCGGGGAAGCACGAGCGGATTGAAGGGTTGGAGCACATCGACAAGGTGATCAACATCGACCAATCCCCCATCGGCCGCACGCCGCGTTCTAACCCCGCCACCTACACCGGCGTGTGGGACCCCATTCGCAAGTTGTTCGCCACCCTGCCCGAAAGCCAGATCCGCGGTTATAAGCCGGGGCGATTCTCGTTCAATGTGCGCGGCGGGCGCTGCGAGGCCTGCCAGGGTCAGGGCGTGTTGCGCATCGAGATGCAGTTTTTGCCCGATGTGTATGTGCGTTGTGATGTGTGCCACGGCGCCCGCTTCAACCGCGAGACCTTGCAGGTGCGCTTCAAGGAGCTGAACATCGCCGAGGTGCTTGACCTCACGGTGGATCAGGCCATGGAGGTGTTTGCCGCGTTCCCAGCCATCAAGCGCAAGTTGCAAACTTTGCACGATGTGGGGCTGGGGTACATCCGCTTGGGCCAGCCTGCCCCCACCCTGTCGGGCGGGGAGGCCCAGCGGGTCAAACTCGCCCGAGAATTGTCCAGGATGCCCAAGGGCCACACCCTTTATGTGCTCGACGAGCCCACCGTGGGGCTTCATGCTGCCGATGTCCACCAGTTGATCGAGGTGCTCCAGCGGCTGGTGGATGCAGGGAACACCGTGGTGGTCATCGAGCACAACCTGGACCTCATCAAGGTGGCCGATTGGATCATCGATTTGGGGCCGGAAGGTGGCGATCAGGGGGGGCAAATCGTGGCTGAAGGGCCGCCGGAGGCGATTTGTGCGGTGCCGTCCTCGCACACCGGGCGCTTTTTGCGCCGTTACATCCGGATGAACCATGAGTGAGGAGAACTGGCAGCGCGCCCTGGAACGGGCCACCGCGTACCGCGCGGCCGGGGAACTATGGCGGGCGCGGGAGGTGCTTCAGGGCGCCGTGGCCTTTGCGTATCATCCCGATTTGTATCGCGCGTACGGGGAGGTGCTTTTCCACCTGGGTGATCGTTACGCCGCGGGGTTGTATCTTTTCCTGGCCGGAGTGACACCCCAGGAGGGGCCTTACGGCGCTGCGGTGCGCTTGTTTGAAAAGCGACATCATCGTACCGCTGCGGCGGTGCTGGCGGGGTTGCTCCCCCGGGCGTTTCGTCGCACAGCACCGTCTGAGTGGCCTGTCTCCACGCGGGAGGCCTTGCTGGCCAGATGTTGTGAAGCGCCTGGAACCTCTTGCCCTGACCCCGAGGCGGCCTTGCGTCGGGCCGGGTTGTGGTCGCCGCCGCACCCGCGAAATGAACCGGCTGCGCACTCCAAGCGGCGTTTGTTCGAATGGGGATGTGTCGCTTTGCTGGTGTATCTGTTCCTGGCGGCGTTGCTGGGCACCGGGGTGTTGTGTTATGGGGTGTGGCACTGGGTGCGGTGAGACTGTGCCGAATGGGGGGACGGAGCCCCACGCCAGGGGCGTCCTTCAGCAGGGTGCGCCGTTTTAGGGTAGAATACGAATGTCGGTATTTTTCGACGGGAAGGATGGAGAGATGACCAAGAAAAAGAAAGGCAAGCAACCCAAAGCGACGCCTGAGCCCCAGGCGACCCCTAAGCCGGAGGCTGAGGAGAGCGCAGCGGCGTCGGCGGAGCCGGTTTCAGAAGTGGATCAGACCATTCAACAGTTCCGCAAGCGTCAGCAGTGGCTGCCGTTGTTCCTGGGCGGTCTGGCGGTGGTGTTCGTCGTGGCTGGGGTGGCCATTGTCCTGGCCTACACCCTGGAGGGGCAGGGGCGTTTGGTGCTGTTCCCCACGGACACGCCGACCCCTTCGCCCACGGCGCCGCCTACGGCCACCTTTACCGTGACGCCGACGCCCACCGTGACCCCCACGCCCACGGCCACCTTTACCGTGACCCCCACGCCCACGCCCAGTGAGCCGTTCGAGTACACCATCCAGGAAGGCGACACGCTTTCCGACATTGCCGACCGCTTCAACGCCGATCTGGTGACTTTGATGCTGCTCAACGGGCTGAACAACGCCAGTCAGATTTATGTGGGCCAGGTGATTCTGGTGCCCCCGCCGGGCATGAAGCCGCCCACGCCCACCCCCTTGCCCACCTATTTGCCGCGCGGGTTCGAGATCGACTATTTCGTGCTCCCCGGCGATACCTTGGAGGGCATCGCGGCGCGCTTCAATTCCACCGTGGACGCCATCGTCCAGGCCAACGAGTTGGATGGTCCCACGGCGGTGATCTTTGTGGGCCAGATCCTCAAGGTGCCCGTCAATCTGGTCACGCCCGTGCCCACGGCGACCCTCAGCCCGAAAAATCTCACCGCCACGGCTCAGGCGACCTTGGTGTCGCCCACTGAAACGCCTCGCCCCACGGCGACCCCTACGCCTTAGCCTCCGGCGAGCGAAAGCGACAAAAAAGCGCGGCCTGTTCCTGGCCGCGCTTTTTGATGCGCTGCAAAGGGTTACGATGCCCAGGTGGGCACTTTCCCGGCCTTTTCGGGGGCGGCGGCAGGCTCGATTTCGCTCACGCTGACGAAAATCTGAGGCCGCCGTTTGGTTTCGTTGTAGAGGTAAGAACGCAGCATTTGCTGGACATCGCGCTGGAGGTTGCCCGAAGAGGTGTTCACCGCCTTGACCACGCGCTTGCGGATGGCCGCCAGCAGGTCCTGCGCCCCTTCGGTGTACACGAACCCGCGGGTGATGATCTCCGGTGCGTCCAGCAGGCGACCGGTGAGGCGATCCACGGTGAGGTTGACCAGCACGAAACCGTCCCGCGCCAAGGCCTCCCGCTCCCGCACCACCTTCATACTCACCTCGCCCACCGAAGAGCCGTCCACGAACACCCAGCCTCCGGGGACCCGCTCGCCCAGGCTCATCTGGCCGTTTTGGAATTCGACGACCTGCCCGTTCTCGATGATGACGATGTGGTCTTCGGGGATGCCCAGTTCGCGGCCCATGGCGGCGTGTTGGTGCAGGTGGCGCAATTCGCCGTGCACGGGCAGCAGATACTTGGGCCGCACCAGGTGAATCATTAATTTCATTTCTTCCTGGCTGGCGTGGCCGGAGACATGCACCGGCACGATGGGGTCATAGATGACCTTGGCCCCCCGGCGGAAGAGGCGGTTGATGGTGCGGTACACATTTTCTTCATTGCCCGGGATGGGGTGGGCCGAAAGCACCACCGTATCCCCGGGCTTCAGGTCGAAGGCCCGGTTGGTGCCCATGGACAGCCGTCCCATAATCGAGGAAGGCTCTCCCTGAGAGCCGGTGCACATCAGGAGCACCTGCTCGTCGGGCAACTTCAGCGCCTGGTCCAGGGGCAGAATCATGGCTTCGGGGATATCCAGATAGCCCAGTTTGCGGGCGATTTTGACATTTTCCACCATGCTGGTCCCCACAAAGGTGATCTTGCGCCCGTGTTCCAGGGCCACATCGGCCACTTGCTGGACGCGGGAGATTTGCGAGGCGAAAGTGGCGACCAGAATGCGCCCTTTGGCCTCGCGGAACACCTGCTCGAAGGCAGGTTTGATGACCTGCTCGGAAGGCGTCCAGCCGGCTTTGTCGGCGTTGGTGGAATCGGCCAACAGGGCCAGGACGCCCCGCTGACCGAACTCGGCGAGTTTCGCGTAGTCGGTGGGCCAGCCGTCCACCGGCGTGTGGTCGAATTTGTAGTCCCCGGTCTGCACGATGAGCCCTTCGGGCGTGGTGATGCCCAACCCCACCGCGTCGGGGATGGAGTGGCAGACATGGAAGAACTCCACCTTGAAGGGGCCGATCTGCACGGCTTCCCCGGCCCGTACCGTATGCAGGCTGACCTTGTCTTTCAACCCGCCCCGGCTGAGTTTGTTCTCCAAGAGCCCCATGGTCAGGGGCGTGGCGTAGATGGGGGCCTGGATTTGGGAGACCACATGATGAATGGCCCCGGTGTGGTCTTCGTGGCCGTGGGTGATGACAATGCCGCGTACCTTGTGGCGTTTGTCCAGCAGGTATTGGAAATCGGGAATGATGTAGTCGATCCCCAGCATATCGTTGGTGGGGAACATGATCCCGGTGTCCACAATCAGGATGTCATCGCCGTATTCGTAAACCGTCATGTTCTTGCCGATTTCACCGGCTCCCCCTAAGGGGATGATGCGTAACTTCTTTTTGCTCATATACTGACCTCTCGTGAAAGATGATGTTTCGATACGAAGCCTGGGCTTCGTGGCGTTTCAAACAAGAAAAGACCAAAGGCACAAGGCGAGCGGCCCCTGGCCTGCGGAGGGTAAACCATGAAGGGTAAGCCGTCCAAGGTGAACATACACCGGCCCGGCGGATTGCCAAGCCCGTCGCCCCCATCCGCGGGGGTTATTGTAGCACGCTCCAGGGAATTTGTAAAGTCAAGTTTACCAAATTGACAACCCGCCGACCGTCCCGCTATAATGACCCTGTCTTTCCGCAAGCGATTCCGCACCTGGAGGTGATCCCATGCGCTATGTCTTTCTCACCGGAGCCAATCGCGGGTTGGGATTGGAGTTCGCCCGGCAGTTGCTCGAACGGGGCGATTGGGTGTTTGCCACCTGTCGTCACCCTGAGCGGGCCGAGGCCTTACGCGCGTTGCAGCAGCGATTCCCCCAGCGGTTGCACGTGGCCGCGTTAGATGTCAGCGACGAACAGGCCATTGCCCGGGCGGCGACCGAAGTGGCCGCCCAGACAGAGCGATTGGATGTGCTGATCAACAACGCGGGGGTGCTCTATCGGGATGAGCATCTGGGCAACTTGCGCCAGTCTCAATTGATGCACGCTTTTGCCGTCAACGCTGTGGGGCCTTTGCTGCTTACCCAGGCCCTGCTGCCTTTGCTGCAGAAGGGCCAGCGGCCCGTGGTGTTCAATCTTTCCACGCAAATGGGCTCGCTGACCCGCAAGACCTATGGCGGGTATTACAGTTACTCGGCCAGCAAAGCGGCGTTGAATATGTTTGGTCGCGCGCTGGCCGCCGATTTGCGCTCTGATGGGGTGATTGTGGTGTTGGTGCATCCGGGATGGGTGCGCACCGACATGGGCGGAGCTCAGGCCACGCTGGATCCCCCCACTTCGGTTGCGGGCATGTTGGCCCTGTTGGAGAGGCTCAAACCGGAGGATTCAGGCCGTTTCTTGACCTGGGAAGGGAAGGAACACCCGTGGTAAGGCCTTGCAAAAAGCGGGGTGTCACGGCGACGCCCCGCTTGTGGTCAATCGGCCGGTGTGGTCTCAGGCGCTCGCCGTCCCTTGAGGTACTCGGTGACCATGGGCAGCACCGAAACCACAATGATGCCCAGCACGACAAAGGTGAAGTTCTCCTTGACCACGGGAATGTTGCCGAAAAAGTAGCCCGCGCCCAGGAAAAGGCTGGTCCATAACGCCCCGCCGAAGATGTTGTAGAAGATGAAGCGCGAGTAGGTCATGGCGCCCACACCGGCCACGAAGGGCGCAAAGGTGCGCACGATGGGCACAAAGCGTCCCAGCACCACGGCCTTGCCGCCGTGCTTTTCGTAAAAAGCGTGGGTGCGCTCCAGGTGCGCTTTTTTGATGAAACGGATTTTGCCGGCGTGAACCTGTTCTCTGAGGAGGTGACCGATCCAGTAGTTGACCGTGTCGCCCAAAATGGCTGCCAGGGCCAGGAGCAGGAGCAACCAGGCCAGGTTGAGGTAGCCCAGAGCGGCGAAGGCCCCCGAGGCGAAAAGCAGGGAGTCCCCAGGGAGGAAGGGGGTGACCACAAAGCCCGTTTCCAGAAAGATGACCCCGAACAGGAGGACATACGTCCAGGGGCCAAAGGTGTCCAAAATGGTGCCCAGATGGGTGTCCAGGTGCAGGAAAAGATCGAGAAGATAGGAAAGAATGTTCATGGGGAAGTTCCTTACCAGGGTGGGTGGATTCAGGCGGGCGCATTATAACAGAAAAACGCCGCGTTCTTGTGACGAGCGGGGCTCAATGCTATAATTCCCATGCGCCCCCGTAGCTCAGAGGATAGAGCAGCCGCCTCCTAAGCGGTAGGTCGCGGGTTCAATTCCCGCCGGGGGCTTGCATTTTTGGGATGAATCGTGTATAATCTGCGGTGCAGACGCCCTGGGTGCCCCCCTCACTCAGGGTGTCTGCATTTTAACCGAACAGAGAAAGGGCCGCTGTACTCACGGCGGCCCTCTGTTTTATCCCTGGTCTCCCGCGCGGGCAAGGCGTTGCAGCACCTCGCCCAGGCGGTAGACTTCCTCCAAGGTGTTGTAGTGCACGGCGCCGACGCGCAGCAGGCCGCCTTTTTCTTCCACCCCCAGGCGCTGGGTGACGGCCAGGGCGTAGAAGTTGCCGTCCCAGGTGTAAATTCTGGCGCGGTCCAGCGCCTCGGCCAGGCGTTGGGGATGCCAGCCTTCCAGGGTAAACGAGAAAGTGGGCACCCGTTGTGTCAACTGGTCGAGGCTACGGGGGCCGTAAAGGTGCAACCCAGGCACCTGGGCGAAGATTTCCAGCAGGGCGCGGCTAAGTTTCTGCTCGTACGCCTGGATGACCGCCATACCTAAGCGGAGATGGCGTTGAGGCTCGGGCAGGTGGGCGAAGCGTTCCGGATGTTCGCTGCCGAAGGTCTGGCCAACCCAGGCCAGGTATTCCAGCGCACCCAGGGCCCCGGCGATGCCTTCGTGGTTTTGGGTGCCCGTCTCCCACTTGCCGGGAGGGGCCTCAGGCGCTGGGCGCACTTTGTAGGCGGGCAACTCGGCTAGTAAATCGTAGCGCCCGTACAGCACGCCCAGGTGCGGGCCGAAAAACTTGTAGGTCGAGCAGACGAGGAAGTCGCACCCCAGCGTCTGGACGTCTATCGTCCCGTGGGGGGCGTATTGCACGGCGTCCACGAAGGTCAGGGCTCCCACCGCTTTGGCCATGGACACCATCTCGCGCACCGGGTTGACGGTGCCCAAAGCGTTGGAGGCGTAACCGAAGGCCACCAGGCGCGGTTTCTGTTCCAGGGCGCGGGCATAACTTTTGAGGTCCAGGAGGCCGGTTTCGGGGTCAAAGTCCACCCAGAGCACCTCCGCACCCCGGTCGCGGGCAACCAGCAACCAGGGGCTGATGTTGGCGTCGTGGTCCAGGCGGGTGACCACGATACGATCGCCGGGGGCGATGCCGTGGGCTAGGGAGCGGCTGAGGTGCAAGGTAAGGGTGGTCATGTTGGGGCCGAAAACGATTTCCTCGGGCCGGGCGGCGTTGAGGAAGGCGGCCATGGCGGCCCGCGCTTCGTCCAGCACGGCGTCGGATTCCCGGCTGGTGGCGAAGGCGCCGCCATGGTTGGCGTTGTGCCGTGTGTAGTATGCCGTCATGCGCTTCAGCACCTGTTGGGGGACCTGCGTGCCGCCGGGGGCGTCGAAAAAGATGGCCGGTCGCTCCAGGGCGGGGAACTGCTCCCGGACGATGTGAGGGGACAGGGTCATGTCATACCTCCAATGGGACTTTACAAAGGGTCAACTTTCCGCTACCCTGATTATAGGATAGCCATTAACCATCGCCTTTTAAGCTTCGACGGGAAAGGAGGCACAGGATGTTCCGCTACATTGTGTTGGGTGTAGATGGTTCGCCGCCCTCGTTGCGGGCTTCGGAGGTCGCCGGGCGCTTGGCCCGCGAGCAGGGGGCGCGTCTGTGCGTGGTGGTGGCCTTTCAACCCGTGCCGGATATTCTCGGCAAGCCTTACTGGGAGGATATGCTCAGTGAGCACATGGCCCACGCTCAGGAGGTGTTGGAAAAGGCGTTGGCGCATGTGGGGGAGGTGGAGCATTTGGAGACCGAAGTGCTGCAGGGGCCGGCCGCCGATGCGATCCTCACCCTGACGCGGGAGCGTGAGGCGGATTTGATCGTCATGGGCCGCAGGGGGATCGGGGGGTTGACTTCGCTGCTGCTGGGGAGTCAGGCGGCCAAAGTGGTGGCTCATGCGCTGTGTCCGGTGTTGTTGGTGCCTTGAAGGTCTATGCGAATCCCTCGTTCTGGGGAGGTCGAGATGCCCACCCTGGCGGATGTCCTCGATGCGTTGACCAAAGAGGGATGGCTGTATGAATCCCTGGAAGAAGGCAAGGTGCGCTGTGTGGCCTGTGGTCATCGTTGTGTGATCAAGCCCGGTCGTCGCGGTATCTGTCAGGTGCGTTTCAACCGCGAAGGCACCTTGTTCGTCCCCTGGGGCTATGTGGCCGGGCTGCAGGTGGACCCCATCGAGAAGAAGCCCTTCTACCATGTGCTCCCTGGCAACGATGCCCTGAGTTTCGGGATGCTGGGCTGCGATTTCCACTGCGACTACTGCCAGAACTGGTTTACCTCCCAGGCCCTGCGCGAGCCGGCCTCCGAGAGCGCCTGGCAGACCATCCGTCGGGTGACGCCGGAGCAGTTGGTGGCCATGGCGGTGCGCGCGGGTGCGCCGGTCATCGCCTCTACATACAACGAGCCGCTCATCACCACCGAGTGGGCCATCGACATCTTTCGCCTGGCCAAGGATCAAGGACTGCGGTGTGTGTATGTGTCCAACGGCAACGCCACCCCAGAGGTGCTCGATGCGCTGCAGTCTTACCTGACGGCGATGAAGATCGACCTCAAGACCATGCAGGACAAGCAATACCGTCGCCTGGGCGGGGTTTTGCAGCATGTGTTGGACACGATTCGGATGGTGCATCAACGCGGCATTTGGGTCGAGGTGGTGACGCTGGTGGTGCCGGGGTTCAACGACAGCCGCGCTGAGTTGATGGATATGGCGCGCTACATCGCTTCCGTTTCTCCCGATATTCCCTGGCATGTGACCGCGTTCCATCCGGATTACAAAATGGACACCACGCCGCCCACCCCGGTGGAAAAACTCATCGAGGCGGCCGAAATCGGTTATGAAGCGGGCCTGCGCTATGTATATGCCGGGAATGTGCCCGGACGGGTGGGTGAGTATGAACACACATACTGCCCCCACTGCAAGCGGGTGGTGATCCGGCGCACTGGGTTCATCGTGCAGGAGTATCACCTGACGCCGGAGGGCACCTGCCCCCACTGCGGCACGCCCATCGCCGGGGTCTGGCCTCAGGACCCCTCGCAGGTGCGCACCCATGGTCCAGGCTTCCCCCGCGTGGTTTGGTGATCGGAAAACCCGGCCAAGTTGGCATCGGACTTGCAAACCTGCTCCATCTGGGTTGAGGTTTCCCCTGTATAATAACTGCACCCCTTTCTGTTGAGGTGGCCTGCGACTCATGTGGCATTTACTCCTCTACACTTTGCATCGCCGCGCGGGTACGGATGCCGGGCCGTTGTCTGGGCTTTGGGTGGGCCGCGCGCCCAAGAACGCCCTTCGCCTGCGTCGTCAGGAAACTTTGCTGCTTTACCTGGTGCAGCATGGTAACGCCCTCTTGCCGCCTGAACAGGTGGACAAACTGCTGGCGGGGCTGGCCGCACGCTATTTTCGCGAGGGAGGGGCGACCACCAGCGCCTTGCAAACCGCCGTGCGGGAGGTCAACGCCCGCTTGGTGCGCCGCAACCAGCGGATGGCCGCCGAAAACCGCCTCACGGTGCTCTGGCTGGCCATGGCGGTGTGGCGGGCTCAACGGGTGTTGTTGGGGTTGGCCGGGCCGTTACATGGCTATTTCGTCGGGCAGCAAGTGATCCATGTGCACGACCCGGTGCTGGCCGGTTCGGGCCTGGGCACGCAGCGGGTGCCGCGCCTCCATTTCGCCACGGCGGAAGCTGTGCCCAACGGCCTGCTCCTCCTTTCCCCGGAGCCGCTGGTGGAGCAACCCGAGGCGCTGCGCTTTTCCCCGGCCCGCCGCCCCGACCCGCTGCTGCGCCGCCTGCTGGCCGACCCGCGCCCCGATTTGACCGCTGTGGTGGCCCAGATGCGCCCGGGGGAGGGGGAGAACCGCATTCGCCCGGTGCGCGCCCGCTGGTTGATGGGGGCCCAACCATCCCAGGCCGTCCCTCCGCCGCCGGAGACCCCCGATGCGGCGGCTCCCACAGAGCAAACCGGCTCCCAGGCCACCGCTCCCCTCTCTCCGGAAGAGCCCACCCCTGAGGAAATCGCCCTTCCCGTGTCGGAGAAGGGGACCCCAGCGCCATCCCCGGCTCTCCCTTCCGCGCAGGCCGTGGAGAATGGGGATGGAGAAGGTGAGCCTTCCTGCGCAAAACAAGAGCCCCAGCGTTTGGCCTCACCCGAACCCGGCCCGCGTCCGGCAGCCGCCGAGCCATCCTCCCCGGCGCCTGCCTTCACGCCGCCTACCGCGGGCCGGGGTCCTGAGCGGCCCGCAAGGCAGCCCTTGGGCCAGGCGGCTGCCCCAAGGCAGCCCGCGCCTCCGTCG
>DUEP01000037.1 GCA_011176535.1 Anaerolineae bacterium
GACACCCCCACCGTGGCCGAGCCCCCCGGTCGCCCCGCCACTCCCCAGGAACACGCTCACCCCCTCCCGCACCCCGACCTACTCAACGCCCTGACCTCCCTGCTGGCCGCCCAGCGCTTAGGGAAGGGCGAAAGCGCCCTCTTCCCCGCCGAGCGCGCGGCTTTCCCCCCAGGGTCCCTGACCGCTCTGGCCCGGGCGGCCGGCCTGCTCGACGAGCAGGGAGCACCTGTGCCCGCCCGGATCAAACCCTTCCTCACCCTGGGCGACGCCGAGGCCCTCCGGCGACTCTTTCACGCCTGGCGCACCTCGCCCCTTTTCGACGAACTGCACCTGCTGCCCCATCTGGAAGTCGAAGGCGCCTGGGAGCGGCCTTACCGCCGCCCCCGGGAGCAGGTGCTGGCCTGGCTTCAGGCCCTGCCCGAGGATTGGTGGAGCCTGGAGGCCTTCGTTCAGGCGGTGCGGCAACAGGCCCCCGACTTCGCCCGCCCGGCCCCCGGCGACTTCGACTCCTGGTACATGCGCCGCCGCAGTGACGGCCAGTTTCTGCGGGGCGAGGCCGCCTGGGACGAGGTGGACGGTGCCCTACTCCGTTTTCTGCTCACTGGCCCCCTGCACTGGTTCGGCGCCGTGGACCTGGCCGCGCCGGAACCGGGGCAAAGCCCGCGCGCCTTCCGCCGCGCCGCGCACCTGGCCGACCTGCTCGCCCGGCCCAGTGCTTCGCCCGTCAGGCACCCCTCGGCGCCGATGCAAGTGACTTCCGATGGGCGCATCACCGTCCCGCGCCACGCCCCCCGCTGGGTGCGCTACCAGATCGCCCGCGCCACGGCGTGGGAGGCCCTGGACCAACGAGGCTACCACTACCGTCTGACGCCCCGCGCCCTGCAACAGGCGCGGCGGCAGGGGCTGTTTGCCGGGCAGGTGCTGGCCCTGCTGCAACGCCACGCCGCCCATGTGCCGCCCAACCTGGTGCGCGCCCTGGCCCGCTGGGAGAAACACGGCACCCAGGTGGAAATCGCCGAGGTTACGGTGCTGAAGGTCGGCGACCCAGCCATCTTGCAGGCCCTGCGACGTAGCCCGGCCCGGCGCTACTTAGGCCCTCTGCTGGGCCCCACGGCCGTGGTGGTGCCTAAGGCCACCCTGCCGCGCCTCCGCGCCGCCTTGCTGGAGATGGGGTATCTGGTGGAGGGGGAAGAGTGATGCCCAGGGGGGATGCTCTGATGCCCAGACCCGCGCCGTCAGGGCCCATGGCGTCACGACCTGACGACGCACGACCCACGCCGCTTGAAATGCCATGGCTTCGCGCTTGAGGATAGACGGTGGCCACCCTCAGGCCTTTGCCGGGATGCGGGGTCATGTTTTCCTTTTCCCCAAGGGAAAGATCAGGTTATCGTAGTCTTCGTAGGGGCTGGGGAAATGTGGAAAACCCTGGGGATAGTGTGCAAAACCCCTAGGAGTGGGGGAAGCCCTGAAGTCGAGGGCCAGATATGGGGGTTCAGGGCGGTGGCGCTTTCCCCAGGGGGGTGGGGAAGCCTTGGGGAGATCTGCAGGTCGTTTTTCCACAGGGTTTCCCCAGGTGGCGCGCTACGCCTATATCTGCTATGAAGGTGGGAGAAGGCCCCAGATATGGCGTTGCGCTTCAGCGGGCCGAAGCAAGTTGTCCCCACTTTTTGGGGTGTTTTCCACAGATTTCGGGGGGTTTTCCACAGGCTAGCTAGATGGGAAAACCAACGGGGCGTCCGCTCCGACGCCCCGTTGGTCAGACCTTTTGGCCGATTACCCCACGAGTTCCTGAAAGGCTTTGGCCGACTGCTCGGCTATGACTTCGTGCAGGCTGTTGCCGTGGCTGTCCATGGTCACCACGGCAGGGAAGTTCTTGACCTCGATGACCCACATGGCCTCGGGCACGCCGAACTCCTCCAGTTTGTACACGGCCAGCACCCGTTGGACGCTTTGGGCGATGAGCGAAGCCGCGCCGCCCACAGCGTGGAAGTACACCGCCGGGACCTCCTGGCAGGCCTGCAGGGTCTTGGTGCCCATGCCGCCCTTGCCGATGATGCCTTTGATGTTGAAGTGCTTCATCACATCGGCTTCGTAGGGCTCCTCACGGATGCTGGTGGTGGGGCCAGCGGCCACGAAGCGATAGTCGCCGGTGTCCAGCCCGGCCACCACCGGTCCGCAGTGATAGAGCACGCCGCCGTTGAGCACCTTCTTGATGGCCTCGTACACTTCCAGGTCGTCGCCCTGGGGCTCGCGGGTCTTCTTGATGAAGGTGTCGGTGATCCATTTGTGCACCGCATCCCGGCCGGTCATCATCACGCCGGAGAGCAGCACGGCGTCGCCGGCCTGCAGGCTGCGAATCACTTCGTCGCTGATGGGGATGGTGATCTCACGCATGGCTCCCTTCCTTTCTGGGGTTGAGAGGGTGGCTCAGCGGATAACGACCTCGTCGCCCCGGATGAGCATCTCGCGGCGGCGGTAGGCCCAGCACATGTAGGCGATGGAGACGAAGTAACTGGCGGGCAGGCGGTGGATGACCTTGATGCGCGTGGCCATGACCGTGGTCTTGCCGCCCAGGCCCATGGGGCCGATGCCCAGTTGGTTGGCCTCCTCGGTGATGCGGCGTTCCAGTTCGTCCAGCGCCGGGTCGGGGTTGGGCTCGTCCAAGCGGCGGAAGAGGGCTTCCTTCGCCGCGTAGAAGGAGGCGCCCCGGTCGCCGCCGATGCCCACGCCTAAGAAGCCCGGCGCGCAGCCTTTGCCTTGGGCCTGATACACGGCGTCGAGGACCACCTTGCGCACGCCTTCCAGGTCACGACCGGCCTTGAGGCGGGTGTCGGGCAGTTTGTACTGCGCGGAGACGTTCTCCGAGCCGCCGCCCTTGAGCATCAGGCGCACCCGTAGGGTATCGCCGTCCACCTCGTGGAAGTGGATGGTGGGGAAGTACTCGTCGCCAAGGTTGTTCCCCGTGTTCTTGCCGGTGACGGGATGCACCGCGTTGGGCCGCAGGTAGGCCCGTTTGGTGGCCTCGACCAAGGCGGCCTCAATCTGCCGCCGCAGTTCTCGCAGGCTCCACCCCTGGGGAAAGTCCACATAGAAGATGGGGGTGCCCGTGTCCTGGCAGATGGGGGTGGCGTTGGCCCGCGCTATGGCCACATTTTGTAGGATGGCGTCGAGCACCTGGTAGGCCACCGTATTGGGCTCTTCCGTTTCTTTCGCCGCTTTGATGGCCGCTTCTACATCATCGGGCAGGTCGGTGGCCGTGCGGCGTACCAGTTCCAGAAAGTGTTCGGTGTAGTCGCGCATGATAACCTCCGCAGATAGAGAGTAGCCCTAGGGGACAACGACGCTCCAAAGTATATCTTACCGCAAAAAAGCGCCTTTGGCTCAAGAAAGCGTCAATTTTTTGGTACGGAAAGGGGGGGCGACCTCTATCGCTATCGACCGAGGCCAGTCGGGAGAAAAAACCGAGCCACAACACGGTTCCACCCGCGGTTTTTTCTCTTCCTTCCTGCGCTATAATGGAAACGACGAGACCTTTGCCTCGAGGAGAACCCCCATGCGCGCTGTGGATGTCATTATCAGGAAACGGGACAAGCAGGAACTTTCCAAAGAGGAGATTGAATTTTTCATCCAAGGCTTCACCCGGGGGGAGATTCCCGATTATCAGGCCGCGGCCTGGGCCATGGCCGTGCTGCTCAACGGGATGACCCCCCGTGAGACCACGGACCTCACCCTGGCCATGGCCTTCTCCGGCGATGTGCTGGACCTCTCCCAGGTGGTGCCCGTTGCCGTGGACAAGCACTCCACCGGTGGGGTGGGCGACAAGACCACGCTGGCCGTGTTGCCTGCGGTGGCCGCCTGCGGCCTGCCCGTGGGCAAGATGTCGGGCCGGGGGCTGGGCTTCAGCGGCGGCACCCTGGACAAAATGGAATCCATCCCCGGCTACCGCTGCGATTTGACCACCGAGGAGTTCCTGCGCCAACTTCAGGAGGTGGGCATCGTGCTCACCGGCCAATCGGCCGACCTGGCCCCGGCCGACGGCAAACTATACGCTTTACGGGATGTGACCGGCACCGTGCCCTCCATCCCCCTCATCGCGTCGTCCATCATGAGCAAGAAGATCGCTGCCGGGGCCCAGGCCATCGTGCTCGATGTCAAAGTGGGGCTGGGGGCGTTCATGCGCACTTTGGACGATGCCCGCGCGTTGGGGCAACTCATGGTGGCCATCGCCCGCCTGGCCGGACGCCGGGCGGTGGCCCTGCTCTCGGACATGAACCAGCCCCTGGGCTTCGCCGTGGGCAACGCCTTAGAGGTGCGCGAGGCCATCGACACCCTGCACGGCGGCGGCCCGGCCGACTTTCGTGAGCATTGCCTGACCGTGGGCGGCTATATGCTCCTCTTGGGCGGCGTGGTGCAGAATATCGAAGAGGGTAAACGGCGCATTGTCCAGGCCCTGGACGACGGCAGCGCTTGGGCCAAGTTCCGCGCCTTAGTACAGGCTCAGGGCGGCGATGTGGCCTATGTGGACGAGCCGGAGCGCCTGCCTGCCGCCCGCCTCATCGAGCCGTTGCCCGCCCCACACCGGGGTTATCTCCGGCAAATCCACGCCCGCGTGGTGGGCGAAACGGCGGTCATCTTAGGGGCCGGCCGGGAGAAGAAGGGAGATCCCATCGACCACGCCGTGGGCATTGTGGTCCACAAGAAGGTGGGCGACTGGGTGGAGCAGGGCGAGCCGGTGTTCACCATCCACGCCAACGACCCGCAGCGGCTGGCCGAGGCGCGGAAGCGGCTGCAAACCGCCCTGCAATGGAGCGATGAGCCGGTGGAGCCGTTGCCCCATTTCTACGGCGCAGTGGAATGATCATTGAGGGACGCAGTTCATCAACATGCTCCCTGAAAAATCCACCGGGGCGACCTGCACAGGTCGCCCCGGTGGACGATGGATGGAGGAGTAACCCAATACGGGAGCGCCGATGGGGTACTCACCAAAGGATAACCCTCAAGCCGCCAAAAAGTTACGGGGTATCGGGCTAAAAATCGGTCAAGTAGGTCAGCGCCATGGTGCCGGGCCCCTCGTGAACGCCGACGGCTGAGAGGCGGATGAGGGCTTACTGGATAGGGCGCCGGGCGCCGATTTGCTCCGGTAGCCGGCGGGCGTTGGGTTCGGCATGGGCGTGGAAGGTGGCCACGCATACCTGTTCGTGCCCCTATAGCCGTCCAGCTGCGATGTCCACCCGCCGCTTGCGGGTGCGCGTCTTTTCCAGCGGCTCGATGCCCCCCGCGCACTTCCAGGATGGGCTTGATGTTGAGCATGGTGCCCACCAGGCGCGCGGCGCCGCCAATCCGTCCGCCGCGATAGAGGTATTCCAGGGTTGGCACCGTGAGCACCGCGCCCACATGCCCTTTGGCCTCCTCGGCCAGGACGCGGCATTCCCCCAGCATGGCGCCCTCGGCCGCCGCCAGCACCACGAAACTCAGGGTGGCTACCGTGTGGAATCGACGATCTCAATGCGAGCCTCGGGGAGCATGGCCCTGGCCTGCTCGGCCGAGGCGATGGTGCCTGAAAGTTTGCTGGAGATCAACACGGCCAGGATGTCGTGCCCGCTCTCGTGCAGTTCGCGGAGAATCTGGTAGAAGGATTTCGCCGAGACCTGGGAACTGGTGGGCAGGGTTTTGGCCTTCGCCAGGCGCTGGAAGAAGGCCTGGGGCTGGATGTCCACCCCGTCAGATAGGTCTCGCCATCCCAGATGAGCACCTGGGGTGCCACGCGGATAGCGTATTGCGCGACCAATTCCTGGGGGAAGTAAGCCCTGCTGTCGGTGACCAGAGCCACTTTGGTCATAGCAGGGTGCTCCTTGTGGGGGAGGATGGCGACAATTTCTCAAAACCCCTTCAGGCATAAAAGGTTGCACGGCAGACAGCCCTTGGGGGCCTCGTCGCTCAACGGCTGTCTGCTTTTGCGGGGGAAAAGGGCGCCGGGGGATCAGGACAGATGGGCTTCTGCGAGGAGGGCGGGGGCGGCGAACAGGTCTTCGGTAAGGCCGTCGAAGGCGATGTGGCCCTGGTGAAGCACCACTGCCCGGCGGGCGTACTCGCGCACGAACCGCAAATCGTGGGTGATCATCAGAATCGTCACGCCCTGGCGGTTGAGGTCCCGCAGGAGGTCCATCAGGGCGTAGGCTGTGTTGCGGTCCTGCCCAAAGGTGGGCTCGTCCAGGATGAGCAGCCGCTGGCCCACGGCCAGCATGGTGCCCACGCTGAGGCGACGTTTCTGGCCCTGGGAAAGGGTGAAGGGGTTGCGGTCGGCCTGTTCGCTGAGGCGGAAGCGCTGCAGCAGGTCGTCGACCACCTGCCGGATGCGGGCCTCGGGCCAGCGCCGGACGCGGGGGCCGTAAGCCAACTCGTCCCACACGCGGTCGGTGACGAACTGGTGTTCGGGGTTTTGGAAGACATAGCCCATCCGCTCAGTCAGCCTGGCCGGGGTTAGGTCCTCCAGCCGCTCCCCGAAAAGCCAGATCTCCCCTTGCGAGGGGCGTTGGGGGAGCAGGCCCATGAGGAGCAGAGCCAGGGTGGACTTGCCGGCCCCGTTGGGGCCCAGCAGAGCCACGAAGTCGCCCTGGGGAATGGTCAGGTCGATGGCGCGGAGCACCGGCGGCCCATCGGGGTAGGCGAAGGTCAGCCCGTGCACGGCCACGGCGGGAGGATGTTCCACCAGAGGGGGGAAGGTCTTCGGGGGCGCGGACCGGGTTCGGGGGTCCAGGGAAAGGGGAACCCAAATCCCGGCGCGCAGCACCTGGTCCAGATGCGCCTTCAGGGTGGGCAGAGGTTCGCCTTGGGCCAGCAGTCCCCCCTGTTCGTCCAGCAGAATCACCCGGTCGGCCAGGGGTAGGCAGGCGCTCAGTTTGTGCTCGATGAGCAGGATGGTGTGCGTGCCCTTGAGGTGCGCCAGGGTCTCGAAGAATTCGCGGGTGGCGCGAGGGTCCAGGTTGGCCGTGGGTTCGTCGAGGATGAGGATGGGGGGGCGCATGGCCAGCAGGGCGGCCAGCGCGATGCGTTGCATCTCGCCGCCGGAGAGGGTGTCCAGCCGTCGGGTGCGGTAATCAGGCAGTCCCACCTGCTCCAGGGCCGTCTGGATGCGCGCGGCCATCGCCTCGGGGGGGACGCGCAGATTCTCCAGGCCGAAGGCGAGTTCGTCTTCCACGGTGAGGGTGGCGAAGGATGCTTCGGGGTCCTGCAGGAGCAGGCCCACGCGGGCGGCCACGGCTCCGGGCGCGGCCTGGGTGGGGTCGAGGCCGTCCACGGTGATCCGGCCCTGGATGTGGGCGAAGATGTCGTGGGGGATGAGGCCGGTGAGGGTCAGGGCCAGGGTGGATTTGCCGCCGCCCGACGGCCCCAGCAGGACCACCGTCTTCCCCTCGTGGATGGTCAGGCTGAGGTGGCGCAGGGCCGGGCGGGCGGTGTGCGGGTAGCGTACGGTCAGGTGTTGGGTGCGCAGGGCGATGGGCATGGGAACCCCTGGGAGGGGTGGGAGCGGCTCACAAGGGCCGCCCCCACCGGCGGATCATTCCTCGCGGGCGATGGCAAAGGAGCCTAAAGCCCCGGCGCGGTAGAGGCCGTCGCCGATGGCCTTGCCCAGCCAGCCGGAGAGCACCGCGCCGGAAATCAATCGGGCGACCAGCATGATGGCCAGGACATTGAGGCTGAGGTCATAGTACCAAAACATGTAGTCCACCACCAGGCTGCCGATGCCAGCCGCGGCGCCGGCCAGCATGAGGGTAGGCAGGTCGTAGCGTTTGTACCCCGTGGCGGCAAAGACGATCTCGGCCATCCCACCCTGGACGATGCCGGAAATGAGCAGGGTGAGGCCCCATTCGCCCCCGGCGAGGAACTCGGCCAGGGCCGCCAGGGTCTCGGCGGCTAAGGCCGTGCCGGGTTTGCGGATGATGTAGGCGGCCACGATGGAGGCGATGAACCAGAAGCCGTACACCAGATCGCGCGTGCCGGGGAAGAGGGTGTTCAACGGCTTAGCCACCTTCCACACGAAGCCCCAACCCAGGAAGAGCAGGCCAAACACCAGGGCCAGGTTGGCCACCAGGATGACTTCCAGGGTCTTCCAGCGTTCCAACGCCTGCCGGGAGCCCCAGGCGGCTCCGGCGGCCAGCCCCAACACGGTGAGCACCAGGGCATGGGTGGTGTTCCACTGGATGTACTCCACTTCGGGGCCGCGCACCACGGCGGCCAGGTAGTACACCAGCAGGGTCACCGCCCCGCCGATGAGGGCGTGGAGCAGCGTGCGGACAGCGGACTTGCCTTCCATGGCGAACCTCCTTAGGTGGGGTAGCGTATCTCGGCCTGGCGGCCGAGGAACGGCCTCAGGAAGGAGGGGCGGCGTTGCCTTTCGCCGCTTCCAGCGCCTGCAACCCCTCTTGAGGGGTGACGACGCACAGCAGGCGTCCGCGTCTGACCTGCACCATGGCCTGTGGGGCGGTCAGTTGGTTGCTCACCCCACGGCTCACGCCAAAGGGCAGCCGGCCGTTGGTGAGGGGGTAGGCCAGCCCTGTGGTAGTGATGCCCTCGGCCGGGCCGTTCAGGGGGATCAGGGAAACGAGGTCCCCGGGGCGGCCCTGGATGACGGCGGAGGACTGGATGAGGAACAGCCGCTGCACACCGTCGTGGAAGACCAGCGAGGCGTCGCGCAGGCGCGGGTGGGCGGCCAGGAACAGGTTGGCCAGGCTTTGATCCCACCGTCCCCCCAGGGCGGCCAGGATGTCCAGATGCGTGGCGCCCTGGTCAACGGCCCACAACAGGGCCAACTCCAGGTCGGTCTCGTCCTTCTGGGCCGGATAACGGAGGATTTGCGTGCCCTGGGCGGCGAGGCGGGCCACTTCGGGGGCGGGGAGGGAGTCCAGGTCGCCGATGAGCACCTGGGGTTTCACCCCCAGGCGCAGGCAATGGTGACCGCCGCCATCGGCAGCGACGATGAGGTCTGCCTGGGCGACCATCTCCTGCCACTGGGGAGGGAGGTGGAGCGTTCCGTTGGCGAAAACGACGGCTTGCATGCCCATCTCCTGGGGTGCAAAAAGCCCTCCGCGCCTGCGGAGGGCCGATGGTTTCGTCAATTTCCGAAGCCATCCGCCTGCATCCCTCCGCCGGCATTACCCGGATCAGGTGCTACGGGTCGAGGGCTTCCAGCCCTCCTCTCAGCCCGGTCTCACCGAGCTCCCCGTGCAAGGCGGTATGTTGCGTTGCTGCCCTCATTATACAGTTCTGGGGAGGGTATGTCAATAATCTCGATGGGGCTGGACGAAAGCGGGGAGGCATGTTATACTCCCGGCGCTAGGCTCCCGCCTGGGCGGGAGCCTATCTCACACGCCTTCTGACCTGCCGGGGCGTGCCGTGTTCAGTGCGGTGCCGCGCAGGGACGAGGAAGGCGGAGGCCTAACGCGGAGGTACAAATGCCAACCGTTTCGATGAAAGTCATGTTGGAGAGCGGGGTGCATTTTGGGCATCGGACCAACAAAGCGCACCCCAAGATGAAGCCCTACATCTTCACCCAGCGCAACGGCGTTCACATCCTCAACCTGCAAATCACGCAAAAAGCCCTCAAGGAAGCCTACAACCTGGTGCGTGATACCGTGGCCAAGGGGGGGACGGTGCTCTTTGTGGGCACCAAGCGCCAGGCGCAGGAGACCATCGCCACGGAGGCGACTCGCTGTGGCATGCCCTATGTGAACTACCGCTGGTTGGGGGGAACCTTGACCAACTGGCGCACCATCTATCAACGCATCCGCAAACTGGAGGAGTTGGAGCGGCTGCGTGACAGCGGCCAGTTGGAACGCCTGCCTAAGAAAGAAGCCATTCGGGCGCAGCGGCTCATCGAGCGCCTGGAGGCGCGCCTGGGCGGTTTGCGCACCATGCAAGGCCTGGCCGACCTGCTGTTCGTGGTGGATGTCTGCCGCGAGGAGACGGCCATCAAGGAGGCCAATCGCCTGGAGATCCCCGTGATCGCCATGGTGGACAGCAACTGCGACCCCTCGCGTATCGATTATGTGATCCCAGCCAACGATGACGCCATTCGGTCCATCAAGTTGATCGTGGGGAAGATCGCCGATGCGGTGATCGAGGGCAAGAACCTGCGGGCCAAGGAGATGGAGGCCGAGGCGCAGGCGGCGGCCGAGGCGAAGGCCACGCGCCGAGAGGAGGAGCAGGCGGAGGAGTTGCCTGAAGATATGCTCCTGGGCGAGGCGACCCTGGCCAAAATCCAGCCGCAGGAAAAGGCGGTCGAGGAAGCGCCCGCTGCGGAAGAGGAAGCGGAGACCCCGGCTGAGGTTGAACCTCAAACCGAGGCCGCCAAAGAAGAACCCACCGAAGAGGCCAAGCCGGAGTCCGGTGAAGAATCCGCCGCCTGAGCGGGTCCCCTTTTCGTTGCTGGGCCTTTGACAATCTCACCGAAGGAACCGAGGGAATTGAAGATGAGCGTTTCGATGGAGTTGATCAAGCAATTGCGCGCCGAAACGGGCGCCGGAATCATGGATTGCCGCAAGGCGCTGGAAGAGGCCAACGGCGATCTGGGCAAGGCCAAGGAAATCTTGCGCCAGAAAGGGCTGGCCAAGGCGGCCAAGCGGGCCGAGCGCCAGGCTTCCGAAGGCGTGATCGAACTGTATTCCCACGGCAACGGTCGCGTGGGTGTGATGGTCGAGTTGAACTGCGAGACGGATTTCGTGGCCAAGGCGGAGAAGTTCCGCCACCTGGCGCACGAGTTGGCCCTGCAAATTGCGGCCATGTCCCCCAAGTATGTCTCCGAGAAGGACATCCCCGCGGAGGAATTGGAAGCCCTCAAACAGGGTTGGCGAGAGCAGGCGCTGGCCGAAGGCAAGCCCGAGCAGGTTATCGAGCGCATCGTCGAGGGTCGGCTGAAGAAGTTCTACGAAGAGGCCGTGCTCCTGCATCAGCCCTACATCCGCGACGACAACATGACGGTGCAGGATCTGGTGAATGATGTGGTGGTGGCCTTGGGCGAGAACATTGTGATCCGGCGGTTTACGCGTTGGGAAGTGGGTGAAACCAGTGCCCCGGAGAGTGACGCCCAGGAAGCCTGACCCTTCAGAGGCCAACCGCGCGGTTGGCCTCTTTTTCGTTCGTTGGCAGGAGGTCGGTATGTCTCCCCGATTGAAATATCACCGGGTTTTGCTAAAACTCAGCGGTGAAGCCCTGGCCCCACCCGACGGACGGGGGATTGACCCTGACGCCGCCGAATCCATTGCCCAGCGGGTGTGCGAGGTGCATCGTCTGGGCGTGCAGGTGGCGGTGGTCATCGGCGCGGGCAATCTGTGGCGGGGCCGCGAAGGGTTGAAACGCGGCATGGACCGGGCCACGGCGGATTACATGGGGATGCTGGGCACGGTGATCAACGCGCTGGCCCTGATGGATGCCATCGAGCGCGAAGGTGTGCCCGTGCGGGTGCAGACGGCCATCGAGATGCGTGCGGTGGCCGAGCCGTACATCCGTCGCCGCGCCCTGCGCCACCTGGAGAAGGGACGGGTGGTCATCTTTGGCGGCGGCACCGGCAACCCCTACTTCACCACCGACACCACGGCGGCGCTGCGGGCTATGGAGATAGGCGCCGATGTGCTCATCAAGGCGACCAAGGTGGACGGCGTGTACGACAGCGACCCGCGTACTAACCCCAACGCCAAGCGCTTCGACCGCCTGACCTACATGGAGGCGCTCAACCGCCGTCTGGAGGTCATGGATTCCACGGCGCTCTCGCTGTGCATGGACCACAATCTGTCCATTTTGGTGCTCAACTTATGGGATCCTGACGCCCTGCGCCAGGCGCTTTATGGTGAGCCGGTGGGGACCCTGGTCACGGCCGAATAGCCTTTCCAGGACCCGTAAGCGCGAACCGGGCCAGGAGGATTTCCTGGCCCGGTTTGTCGTCTCTCCGCCCGTGAAAGACGATTTCCTAATCCAGCCCGGCGCGGGTGTGAACGGTGCGCATCACCTCGGCGTAACGCGTTTCGGCTTGCTGGACGAGGGCGTGCACCTCGTCCAAGAGGGCCCTGGCCTCCTCCGCGGGCAAATCGAGGCTGTTGATGCGTACATTGAGGGTGGCGCCTGTCAGGGCGGCATGGGCCAGGGCGGCCGCGGTGCCGGCGTCGGTGACGGCGTTCAGGTTGCCGATGGCGGCCATTTGCCCAGCCAGGTCGAGCACTTCGGCGGCCAGGCGCGCCGTGCGCAGCGGCACCTGGGCCGCTTTGCGGGTGGCCTCCAGGATGGCCTGCTGGCGCGCGGCCTTTTGCTCCTCGGTGGCCTTGGGCAATCGGCGGGCGGCCATCACGGCCTCGAAAGCAGCGGCGTCCTCGCTCACCAGGGCTTCCAGTTCGCGCCGCACTTCCTCGGCGCGCTCGAGGATGGGCCACACCTGGGGTTCCACCGCCTTGTATTTCTTTTTGCCCACGGTCAGTCGCCCCACCATGGCCACCAGAGCCGCTCCTGCCGCCGCCGTATAGGCCGCGGCCGAACCGCCGCCCGGCGTGGGGGTGCCGGCTGCCAGTTCGTCCAGAAAGGTGGGCTCCGGCGTTTCGGGCAGGGGCTTTTCCTGCAGGGCGCTGTAGAGGCGGCGCTCCAGAATTTGCTCTGGCTCGAAGGCGTCCAGTTGCAGATACCAGCGGGCGGCCTCGATGAGGGCTTCCTGCGGGGCCAGACCCACCAGTTCGCTGTGATGCACGGCCACGCCGTAGCGCTGGGCTTCCCGGCGGATGAGTTCCACCACGCGGGCGATGGGGGTCTTACGGTAGTTGGTCAGGTTCATGGAAACCTGGGCGCGGCCTTCGACCAGCATGCCCAGGGCTTTGACATAACGCAACCCCCCCGAGGAATGGCGCACGGCGCGGGCGATCTTGCTGGCGATGCTCACATCGTCCGTGGTGAGGTACACATTGAAGGCGATGAGGGGATCGCGGGCGCCGATGACCGTGGCCCCGGCCGGGCCGACCCTGGCTGGACCGAAATCGGGGTCGCGGGCCGGGTGCTTGCCGATTTCCTCTTTGAGGGCCTCGTATTCGCCGCGGCGAATGTTCTCCAGGTTTTCCCGTTCGGGGCGGGTGGCGGCTTTTTCGTATAGGTAAACAGGGATGCCTAACTCCTCCCCCACCCGTTTGCCCAGGCGGCGGGCCATCTCGATGCATTCGGCCATGGTGACGCCCTCGATGGGCACGAAAGGCACCACATCCGTGGCTCCGATGCGCGGGTGCTCGCCTTCGTGCTGGTTCAGGTCGATGAGTTCGGCGGCCCTGGCGATGCCGCGGAAGGCCGCCTCGTCTACAGCCTCCGGCGGGCCCACGAAGGTGACCACCGTACGGTTGTGATCGGGATCCGAATGGCGGTCCAGCACGACCACGCCTTCCATCGAGGTGATGGCGTCCAGAATTTGCTCCACCACCTCCATCCGACGGCCTTCGGAAAAGTTGGGGATGCACTCCACCAGGCGTATGCTCATGGCTCACCTCGTTTTCTCAAGATGACGGGTGTACCTATCATACCATCGGTTGCCCGACCGAGGGCTTGCGGTACAATGGGGCAAATCTTTGAGGAGTGACGCGGATGGCGGAAAAACCTAAGATGAAGTTCCCCAACCGGAGCCTGGTGGAAGCGTTGACCCTGCGCGGTCGGCTCATCCTGCGCCTGCTGCGCGACCCGCGGGTGCCGTGGTATCTCAAATTGCTCCCCCTGGGGGCTATGGTGTATCTCATGGCGCCGGACCTGTTGCCGTTGAACCCTCTGGATGACACGGTGATCGTGGGGTTGGGGTTCTATCTGTTTGTGGAGTTGTGCCCCCGCGAGGTGGTGGACGAACACATGAAGGCCCTCAACCGCGTGGTGCCCGGCACCTGGCGGGAGGAATCCGAAACTGACCCTCTCCCACCCCCCAGAGGCTAAAGAGGGACGGCCTGACGACTCTGCACATACCCTTCGACCCAGAAAATGACCAGGGCCAGCCAGACCAGGCTGTAGCCCACCAGGTAGGTTGGGGTAAACGGTTCGTGATAGGCCAGCACACCCAGCAAAAACTGGAGGGTGGGCGCCAGGTATTGCAGGATGCCCACCACACTCAGGGGGACCCGTCGCACGGCCAGACCGAAAAAGACCAAGGGCACAGCGGTGACCGCTCCGGAGCCCAACATGAGCAGGTCAGCCGTGAGGCCCATATGGCCGAAGGCCCCTCGCCCTTGCAGTTCTTGCCAGAGGAGAAAGCCCGCGGCGGGGAGAAAGATGAGCCCGGTTTCCAGGGTTAGCCCGTCCAGGGCATCCAGCGGCGCGGTTTTGGTGACCAGACCGTAAAGGCCAAAGGTGGCTGTGAGGGCGAGGGCGATCCAGGGCAGGCGACCGTAGATCAGCGTCAGGTAGCCCACGCCCACGGTGGCCAGACCGATGGCCGTCCATTGCCACGGGCGCAGGCGTTCGCGCAGCACCACCAGCCCCAACAGCACGCTGAAGAGGGGGTTGATGAAGTAGCCCAGGCTGGCTTCCACAATGTAACCGTGGGTGACGGCCCAGACATAAGTGAGCCAGTTCCCGGCCAGCAGCAGGCCGGCCAGGGCGTAGGTGTGGACCACCCGCCCGTCACGCAGCAGAGGGCGTAAACGGTTCAGTTGACCCATGACGGTCAGCAAGAGCACCATGAAGACGAACGACCAGACAATGCGGTGGCCGATGAGTTGGATGGCGGGGATGCCTTCCAGTTGTTTCCAGTAAACAGGGAAAAGCCCCCACAGGAAGTAGGCCAGCAAGGCATAGATGTATCCCTGGTTCATCCCTCTCCTCCGAGCGATGGGCGAGGAAAGTTTACCACAAGGGGGCGAGATGAGGCGGGCGCGCAGGGTGACGCGGAAGGGTGGCCCTGTTCTGGGCTACAATAGGGGCAGTGCGTTGGGTTTTGCCGTTTGATGGAGGGAACGGATGCGTGGCTTATGGCTGGAACAGCAAACCCTGACCTATCGTGAAGACCTGCCCATCCCGGAGCCCGGCCCTGGTGAGGCGCTCCTTCGGGTGCGGCTGGCGGGCATCTGCGCCACAGACCTGGAGATGGTGCGTGGGTATTATCCCTTCACCGGCGTGCCCGGGCATGAGTTCGTGGGCGAGGTGGTCACCGCGCCCGAGGCCCCCGAGTGGGTGGGCCGGCGCGTGGTGGGCGAAATCAACCTTACCTGCGGAACCTGCCGCTTCTGCCGGAGGGGGATGCCCACGCATTGCGAGAACCGGACGGTGTTGGGCATCCTGGGCCATGACGGGGTGTTTGCGGAATACACCACCCTGCCCGTGGCGAACCTGCACCCCGTGCCCGATGGGGTGCCCGATGAGATGGCCGTATTTACCGAACCCCTGGCGGCGGCCCTGGAGATTCAACAGCAGGTGCATATTCGGCCCACGGATCGCGTTCTGGTGGTCGGGGTGGGACGGCTGGGCCAACTCATCGCCTGGACGCTCAGCCTGACGGGAGCCGAGGTGTTCGCCATGGTGCGCCGGGAGCGCCAAAGGGCGTTGCTGGCGCCTTATGGCGTGCGGGCGCTGACTGCCGAGGAAGTGTCGCCTCGGAGCATGGACTTGGTGGTCGAGGCCACGGGCAACCCTCAAGGGCTGGCTCTGGCCAAACACGCCCTGCGCCCGCGCGGAACTTTGGTGCTCAAAAGCACCTTCGCTGGCGATACGACCCTCAATCTGGCCTCCTTTGTCGTGGACGAGGTCACGGTGGTGGGCTCGCGCTGCGGGCCTTTTGCCCCGGCGCTACGCCATCTGGCACAGGGGCGGATTGATCCACGCCCGCTCATCGAGGCCCGTTATCCGCTGGCCGGGGGGCTGGCTGCCTTCGACCATGCTGCCCGCGCGGGCGTGTTCAAAGTGCTGTTGGAGCCGTGAACAATGTATCTCATCGATGGGCACAACCTAATCCCCCATGTGGCGGGGCTGAGTCTGCGCGATCCGGACGATGAGCGTCGCCTTGCCGAGGGGCTGGCCGCGTTCTGTCGGCGCGCCCGATGCCGGGCCGAGGTGTACTTCGACGGGGCGCCCCCCACCCAGGCCCGGCGCTTCACTTTGGGCCGGGTGACCGTGGTCTTCGTTCGGCGGGGCCGCACGGCCGATGCGGCGATTCACGCCCGGTTGCGCCAGTTGGGCGGCGCTGCTCGGAATGTCATCGTGGTCTCCTCGGATCGGCAGGTGCAGGCGGCGGTCAAATCTTACGGAGCGCAGGTGATGGACGCCGCCACCTTCGCCCGACGCCTGGCGGCCTCAGCCACGGCTTCCGCCGGCGAAGCAGAGGAGAAACCTGCCGAAGTGTCCCCCGATGAGGTGGAGGAGTGGCTGCGGTTGTTTGGGGAAGAGGAGGGTTGAGTCGCGGAGCGGTTCCCACAACGGAGGAGAGCCTTGCCCCGTGATTCAGGCCGGTTTCTAAGCCAGACGCCATGCGGTGGCGCGGTCCAAGTAGGGCGAACGCCGCAACAGCAGCCAGCGAACGAAGGGCCGGAAGGCTCGCACGAGGCCGCGTCGCCAGCCCAGGGCGCGGCGCAGGTCGGCCAGGTAGTCGTCCAGGGTGCGTTGCTGATAGCGGAGCAGGCGTTCGCTTTCCTCGGTGTCTAGCCAGTCTACTGGATACGGTGTGCGGCTGAAGGCTTCCTCGGGCAGCATACCCACGCCGACGGTGACCAAGATGCGCTCGGCCACCTCGTGGTAAAGGTGCTGGCAGCGCGGCCCGCCGCCGATGTGGAGCACTTTGCCCCAGACGGCTTCGCTGGTCACCGCGTGGGCGATGGCGATGGCCACATCTTCCCGATGGACGAATTCGATGCGGTTGTTCAGGGGGACATCGAACATCCCAGGGTCGAGGATCAAGGTGACGGGCAGGGCGGCAGCCAGGCGAAAGATGACCCATTTTAGGGTGGAGCCTTTGACCAGGGCTTCGGCTGCCGCTTTGTGGCGGGAGTAGTGTTCGGCAGGGTTGGGGGGATCGTCAACCCGCCGCGGGGGCGGCAGGTGCTGGGTGCGACCATAGATGTGCAGCGACGAGGTGAAGACCAGGCGTGGGGGGCGCGGTTGGGCTTCCATGGCGGCGATCAGGTTGCGTGTGCCGCCCACATTGACGGCCCACGCCCAATCAGGTGCCTCTTCGCTGCCTTTGCCCGTGGCCGAGAGGTTGGGGATGACGAAGGCCAGATGCACCACGGCGTCCTGGCCGGCCACGGCCCGGGCGACCGCCTGGGGATCACGGATATCGCCCCAGCACACCCGCACCCGCCCACGGAAGCGCCGGGCCGCGTGCCGATTGCGCCTGGTGGGCGTGTCAAAGGCAGTGAGATGATGGCCGTGGTGGAGCAGGGATTCCAGCGCGGCCTGGCCGATGTTGCCAAATGCGCCGCTGACGAGAACATGCATGGAAAACCTCCGAAGGGGAAAGAAGGAACAAAGCGTCTCACTCGGGGAGGATGCCCCAGCCGCGCAGCAGGGTGCGCACCCCCTGATAAGCCACGGCGCCCCACTCGGTGGTTTCGGGCAGGACCATCCCTTGCAGGAGCACCCCCATGGCTAGGGCCAGCATCGTGCGGGCCGCGGTGTGGGGATCCGTGGTCAGCGGGGCGCCTTTCTGACGGGCTTCGGCCAGCCATTCGGCGAACAGGGCCTCAAAGCGGCGGTAGGGCGCGACCATGGCCTGCCATACTGAAGGTTCCCGCACGGCGTGGCTCCAGAATTCCAGCAGCAAAGGCCACGACTGACGCCCTTCGTGGCCGATGCGCCCCACCTGTTCGCTCATCGCCAGCAGGGCGTGGGCGATCTGGGGATGGGCGCGCCGCTGGGCCTGAAGTCGCTCCTCTAAACGGGCTAGCCAGCGTTGCAGCAAAGCCAGGAAAACGGCCTGCTTGGAGGGAAAGTGGTGGTAGAACGCCCCTTTGCTGACCCCCGCCTCGCGGCAGATGGCCTCCACGCTCACCGCGTTGTAGCCCTGGGTGGCGAAGAGGTGTTCGGCGGCTTGCAGGAGGGCGTGGTAGGTGGCTTGACTGCGGGCTTGTTTAGGCATGAGGGCTCCTTGAGGGATTAAAACCATACCGACCGGTCGGTATGATTTTAGCACAGATATCCCCCTGCGGCAAGGGAACCTCGAAAAAAGGGGCGCGTTGCCTCAGGCGGGGCGGGCCCGTCCTTTCGACAACGCGCCGGGGGCCTTCCAGGGGCTGAAGGCAGTAGCGCGCTTACGCTGTTTCGGCCGCGTCTTCCGGCGGCGGCGTTTCTTCCAGGGGTTCTTCCTCCTCTGCCAGTTCGGCAGGTTCCTCTTCGGGCGGTCGGTCGAGCATTTGCATGTCACGGGCCACGATGCGTACCACGCGCCGGCGTTGCCCCTCGCCCTCGACGGTGTACACGCGCAGGCGACCCTCAATATACACCAGGCGGCCCTTGCTCAGATACTGCTCGCAGATTTCCCCCAGGCGGCCATAGGCTTCGATGGTGAACCAGTCGGTGGTCTGGCGTAGTTCGCCCTGGGGGGAGCGCCAGCGCCGGTCCACGGCCAGGGAGAAGATGGCATAGGGCTTGCCGCTGGGGGTGAAGCGCCGCTCTGGGGCACGCCCCAGGCGACCGATGAGTTGAACGCGATTGAGTGAGGGCATGGTTACCTCCTGCGACATCCCCCGTCGTTTTGCCCGCTGTTGCGTTGGGATGGTGTGGATAGGTGGGGGTGAGGTTGGGCCATACGGCACGGTTTCAGGACTCGAATCGGCCAACAGGAACCACCCCTATGTTTAGTTTAGCGCATGGCCGGAAAATGTCAACCACCTGGCACCGCCTCATGCTATAATGGGGCACTTCGTTTAAGGACGGTGCAAGGATGAGCGATCCCCGTGTGCAAAAGTTGGCCCACTTGCTGGTGGCCTATTCCACCGTGGTGAAGCCCGGCGATTGGGTGCTGGTGCGCAGCCACCCCCTAGCCCTGCCCCTGGTGACCGGGGTGGTCGAGGAGATCACCCGCGCTGGCGGCCATGTGACGCTGCAATTGACCCATGAAGCGCCCACCGAAGCCTTTCTCAAACGGGCCAGCGAAGAGCAACTGCGCTGGATTTCGCCTCTGGAACGGCTGGCCATGGAGCAGGCCAATGTGCTCATCAACATCCGCGCGGCGGAAAACACCCGCGCGCTAAGCGGCGTGGACCCCAAGAAAAGCCAACTGGCTCAGGTGGCCCGTCGCGCTCTCACCGAGACCTTCATGCGCCGCTCGGCCGAGGGTAGCCTGCGCTGGGTGGGCACCCTCTTCCCCTGTCCGGCGTATGCGCAGGAAGCCGACATGAGCCTGGCCGAGTACGAAGATTTTGTCTATCACGCCACCTTCTGCGACCAGGATGACCCTGTGGCTTCCTGGCATAAGGTGCATGAGGAGCAACAGCGCCTGGTGGACTGGCTCAAAGGCAAGAACGAGGTGGTCGTCAAGGGCCCCAACGCCGATTTGCGCCTTTCCATCGAAGGGCGTTCCTTCATCAACTCCGACGGCCACCACAACATGCCCAGTGGTGAAATCTTCACCGGTCCAGTGGAGGATTCGGTCAACGGGTGGGTGCGCTTCACCTATCCCGCCATCTACGGTGGCCGGGAGGTCGAAGGGGTGGAGTTGCGCTTCGAGAACGGACGCGTGGTGGAGGCCAAAGCCGAAAAGAATGAGGACTTTTTGCTGGCCTTGCTGGAAAGCGACCCCGGCGCCCGCTACCTGGGCGAGTTCGCCATCGGCACCAACTACGGCATCCAGCGCTTCACCAAGAACATCCTTTTTGACGAGAAAATCGGCGGCACCATTCACATGGCCGTGGGTGCCGGCTATCCTGAGACGGGGTCGCAGAACAAGTCCAGCATTCACTGGGACTTCATCTGCGACATGCGCCAGGATAGCGAAATCTGGGTGGACGGGGTGTTGTTTTACAAGGACGGCCAGTTCCAGGTGTGAACCCTCCTCTCCAAAAAACATTACCGCCCCGGGGGCTTCCTCCGGGGCGGTGGCTTTTTAGGTCAGAGTAGCCCTTCGAGGTTCTGCAAGGGTTTCATCGCGGCGTAGGCCGTGAGGTCCAGTTGCAAGGGGGTGATGGAGACATAACCCTGGGCCAAGGCGCCGATGTCCGTGCCGTCTTCAGGGATCCCGGTGGGGGCTTCGCCGCCGATCCAGTAGTAGGGGCGGCCTGCCGGATCCAGCCGTTTAATCAGCCGATCCCGATAGACCCGCAGCCCCATGCGGGTGATTTTCACGCCCCGGATGTCCTCCAGGCTGCCCAGGGGCACATTGACATTGAGTAGAACCCCTTGAGGCAACCCGTGCTCCAGGGCCCAGGCCACCGCCCGGCGGGCGATTTCCGCGGCCGGACGGTAATCGGCGCGGTGGCCCGATTCGTAAGGGTTGTCTAAGGAGACGGCGATGCCCGGCACGCCAGAGATCACGGCTTCCATGGCCGCGGTCACCGTGCCCGAGTAGGTGACATCGTGGCCCAGGTTGGCGTGGGCGTTGATGCCGGAGGCCACCAGGTCCACGGGTTTCTCCAACAGGCCGAGCATGGCCAAAGCCACACAATCCGAAGGGGCCCCGTCGCTGGTCAGCGCCCGGGTGCCGTCGTCCAGTTCGACCTCCCGCACGCGTAGGGGGCGGTGCAGGGTTTTCACATGGCCCGAAGCGGACCAGTTGCGGTCCGGGGCCAGCACCGAGACCTCGACCTCGGGCAAGGTGCGCAGGGCCTGCGCCAGGGCCAGCAGCCCCGGCGCGTGCACGCCATCGTCGTTGGTCACCAACACATGGGGCATCTTCCACCTCGCCGACCGCTCATTGCCAATCGCATCACCTCATCGGCGCCCACAGGCCCCCGGTGAGGCCGGCGGCCTCGGGGGTAGTCAGGGCGGCCACGGCCTCCGCCACACGCTGGGGGGGGCCCGGCAGTTCGGTGAAGGGGCGCAACCGCGGCCAGCCTTCCCCCGGCGGGGCGGTGAGCACGGCGTGGAGCCGCACCCGCGTATTCCTCCACTGCTCGGCTGCGATGGGGACCAGCCCCAGCAGGCCGGTCTTACCGGCGAGATAGGGCACCCCCGGCGGGGCGTTGACCGGCTCGCCCAGGCCTAGGTGCACGATGACGCCGCCGCCCTGCGCCTGCATGATGCGACCGCACACCTGGGTGACCAGGAAGGGCACGGTGAGGTTGATATCCAGAGCGCGGTGCCAGTCCCACTCGTCCAGGGCCATGACGGTGGCGGTGGGGTTGGCTTCTAAGGCGGTCACGGCCACATCAATGCGGCCCCAGTCGTCGGTGATCTGGTTGACCACGCCCTGAAAGGCGATCTTCTTGATGATGTCGCCCATGTACGCCCGGGCCTGACCGCCCCCGGCGCGGATGGCCTCGATGGTCTGCTCGAGGTGCATGGGGCTGAAGTCGAAAGCAGCGATGCGATAACCTAAGCGGGCCAGGGTCAGGGCGATGGCGCGGCCATGCCCCTGCCCGGCGCCTAACACGAAAGCCACGGATTCGCTCACAAGTCACTCCTCAAAAGGGTGGATGTCCTCCGGCGGGCACAGGGGCACTCTATCCGGCGGTACTTCTCTGGCGTTCAGCGACAGGCCCAGGTAAGGGGAGGGGTCGAGGGTGTTGGCGATGTCCAGTTCGTTGCGAAAGCGCCCTTGCCCGTCGCCGAGCACGATGGAGAAGTGCAGGTGCACGCCCACGGGCCGCCGGGGGTTGCCCGAATAGTTGCCCTGGTAACCCAGCAGGGTGCCCGCCTGTACGGGCCGGTCTTCCGTCCCCGGCGGGAAGTCCGGGGCGATGAGCGAACGCCCCTGGGGGTCGGCCATGTGGGCGTAGTAGGTCCAGATGATGCGGTCCGGATGCAAGGGGTCCTCGTGGCGGATGATGACCGCCGATTTCCAGGCAGGCAGGCGGGTGAGCAGGCCGTCATAGGCGGCGTACACTGGGGTTTCGCCCGGCGCGGTGCCGCCGAAGATGTCCACGCCCTGGTGGGTGTGGAGCAGTTGGAAGCGGTCGCCCCAGAGGTAGCCGATGTAGCCCGCCGTGGGCATGAGGAAAGGGGCGTCGCCGCAGCGGATGCGGGCCGGGACGACCCAATCGGAGTGCTCCTGGGGTGCGCGCAGGAAAGCCACCAGTCGGGCTGAACGGCGCGCGGATGAGCCATAACGCAGGTAAAGCAGCCCCCCGGCCAGGAGCAACAGCCCAATGGCCCCGCCAAAGGAAACTTTTTTCACGACGGGTCTTCCTCGACCAGGCGAATGGTCTGCGCGCCCAGGGCCTTGCGGATGGCCTGAGGCGTCATGCGCAGCAACGTGTCTTCGGCCCCGCCGCCGGCCCAGACTTCTGAAAAGGCCAGGATGCGCTCGTCCATCAGCGCAGGCAGGGGTTGCCGATGGGCCAGCGGTGGCACGGCCCCCACGGCATAGCCCGTCCAGGCCGGCACCTCGTCGGCCCGCGCCAGGCGGACCCGCTTGCGGCCCACGCCGAAGAAGCGGGCCAAGATGCGGCGATCCACCCGTTGGGGGCCGATGGCCAGCACCAGCCAGGGCTGCTCGGTGCCGTCGTCATAGCGCACGAAGAAGAGCAGGGTTTTGACGATTTGCTCCGGCGCCACCCCGGCCACCCGCGCCGCCTCTTCCACCGTAGGGGTGGGCTGAGAAAAGCGCACCACCTCGCCCGCCAGGCCGCGGGCTTTGAGATAGGCTAGCACATGGGCCGGGGTGAGGGTTTCCTGTGGGGAGGCTTCGGTCATCACGGGGATGATTATACTCGTTTTTTCGTGAGATCGTGGCTCGTTGCTTCGGCAGAAAGCCCCTCCCCTCCCTTGCTAAGGGAGGGGAGGGGGTCGGGGAGAGGGGAGCGGTTCGCTCCGCCCTCACTCGCCTCGCAGTTGGGCGTTCAACGCCCGTTTGAGGGCTTTGATGATGCGCTTGCGGATTTTAGCCGCGTCTTTGTCGGTCAGGGTGCGGCTCATGTCCTGGTAGGTCAGGCGGTAGGCCAGGCTCTTCTTGCCCGTGCCGATTTGCTCGCCCCGGTACACATCGAACAGGCGCACATCCACCAGGCGCGCGCCGCCTGCCTTGCGGATGACCGCCTCCACCTCGGCGGCAGGGGTGGCTTCGTCCACCACCACGGCCAAATCTTCGATGACCGGCGGGAAGGGGGAGATGGCCCGCAAGGGGTAGGTGTCGGGGATCAGGTCAATCAGCGCGTCGGCGTCCAGTTCGGCGGCCAGCACCGGGGCGCCTTGCAGGTCGTAGCGGGCTTGGGTTTCGGGGTGCAGTTCGCCGAAGGTGCCCAGGGTGATGCCTTCCACCTGGATTTGGGCACACTTGCCGGGGTGGAAGGCGGGGTGCTGGGCCGGGGCAAAGGTGGGTGCGGGCAGGTGCAGGGCTTCGATAAGGGCTTCGAGCAGGCCCTTGAGGTCGAAGAAGTCCATGTGCGGCGGCTCGCCGCCCTCCCAATGGGGCAGGGTGCGCGGCCCGGTGAGCAGGATAGCCAGGCGGCGCGGCTCATCAGGCAACAGCTCGCCCTCACGCGGGTGGAACACTGGCCCCAGGTCGAAGAGGGCCTGCCGCTTGCGGAAGCGGGCGTTGGCCTCGGCCACTTCCAGTAGGCCGGGCAGCAAGTTGCGCCGCATGGCCCGCCGCTCCGGGGCGATGGGGTTGACCAGTTCCACATAAGGCTGCTCGGCCTCGGCAGGCACCAGACGGGCCTCCCGCTCCGGCGCGCTCAGGCGGTAGGTGATGATTTCCTGTAGCCCCAGGCTGACCAGGATGTCGCGCAGACGCTCTTCCCGCTCCAGGTCGGGGTTGGGCCGCTGGGGCGGCAATTCGTCGGCGATGCGCGTTTCGGGGATGTGGTCGTAGCCGTACATGCGGGCGATTTCTTCCATGATGTCCGCCTTGCCGATCACGCCCTCGCCGATGTCCAGGCGGTGCGGCGGGGTCTGGATGCGGATGCGGTCGCCCTCCAGGGTGCAGGTGAACTCCAGCGGGGTCAGCAAGTCTACAATGTCCAGCGGGGTCAGCGAGATGCCCAGGGCGCGGTGCACATCTTCGGGGGTAATCTCCACCACTGGGTCCTGCGGGGGCCGTGGATATTCATCCACAAAACCTTGAGCCACCACCCCACCACTCCACTGACGCAGGAGTTCCAGAGCACGGCGCAGGCCCACTTCGGCCAGGGCGGGGTGCACCCCGCGGGAGAAGCGGTAGGCCGCCTCGGAACTCATCTTTTGCTTTTGGGCGGTGCGGCGGATGTTGATGAAGTTCCACGAGGCCGCCTCCAGGAGCACATTGCGGGTGGTCTCGGTGACCTCGCTCTCGGCACCGCCCATGATGCCCGCGATGGAAAGGGGTCCGGCGGTGTCGCACACCAGCACGGTCTGGTCGTCTAAGGTGCGCTCGACGCCGTCGAGGGTGGTCAGTTTCTCGCCGGGGCGGGCGGTGCGGGTGATGATGGTGGGCGGCTGGCCCCCGGCGCGGCGCACGAGCACATCGTAGTCAAAGGCGTGCAGCGGCTCGCCGGTTTCCAGCATCACATAGTTGGTGGCGTCCACGATGTTGTTGATGGGCCGCATCCCGGCCAGTTTGAGCCGCCACTGAATCCAGAAGGGGCTGGGTTGGATTTTCACATCGCGGATCAGACCCAGCATGAAGCGCGGATTGAGTTCGGGGTTGGTGATTTGCAGGGCCACCTGGCCGAAGATGGGGTCGCCCTCGGCCACCACATCCAGCGCAGGCTTGCGCAGGGGCTGGCCCAGCAGGGCGGCGGTTTCGCGGGCCACACCCAGGATGCTGGCGTTACGGGCCATGTTGGGTGTGATGGCGATGTCCAGCACGGCGTCGCCCAAGTATTCGACCAGGGGCGTCCCCGTGGGCGCGTCGTCGGGCAGGTAGAGGATATCCTCCATCTCTTCCGAGATGCCCAACTCTTTTTCGGAGCACACCATGGAGTAGGACACCACGCCCCGGATTTTGGCCCGCTTGAGGGTGATGAGTTTCCATTCGGGGCTGTGGCCGTCGTAGAGGCGGGCGCCTTCGCGGGCATAGGCCACTTTGAGGGGCTTTTCCAAGTTCTGGCCCTTGAGCCGCAGCAGCGAGGGCGCGCCGGTGAGCACGATGTGCTCCTGTTGGCCGTCGTCCAGGCGGCAGAGCACCAGGCGGTCGGCGTTGGGATGGGGCATGACCTCGTGGATGGCGCCGACCACGAACTTCTCGGCGGGCCATTCCAGGCCGGACACTTTGAATTCGTGCCGCCCCTGGGGTTGGGGCAGGCCCACATAGCGAATCGCCTCCACCTCCAACCCGGCCAGGGTCAGGCGGTAGGCCAGGTCTTCGATGGGGATGTTGATTTCGACGTATTCTTTGAGCCAGGAGAGGGGAACTAACATGGGGGCCTCCGGAGTTGATTGGTCAGTTGGTGGATTGGTTACCTGGTCACCTGGTTGCTTGGTCAATTGGTGGGTTACTTAGCGTGGCGGCGTTGTTGGGTGCGGAGAAAGCGGCCATAGCCTCACACCAAACTTCCAGGTTTTCCAGCCCTCGGTTCACGCCTACCTCCACGCCAACTTACAAGACCAAGTAACGAAGTAACCAAGAACCAAGTAACAAACTAAAACTGCTCCAAAAACCTCAAATCACCACTCCAAAAATACCGAATATCCTCGATATGGTGGCGCAGCATGGTGATGCGTTCGGGGCCCATGCCGAAGGCGAAGCCGGTGTATTTTTCGGGATCGTAGCCGCCGTTGCGCAGCACCACAGGATGCACCATCCCGGCGCCCAAGATTTCCAGCCAGCCGGTGTACTTGCACACATTGCACCCCTTGCCGCCGCAGAGGAAGCATTCCACATCCACCTCGGCGCTGGGCTCGGTGAAGGGGAAGTGGCTGGCGCGGAAGCGCACCCGCGCCGTGGGGCCGAACATGCGGCGGGCGAAATCGGCCAGGGTGCCTTTGAGGTCGCTGAAGGTAATGTTGCGGCCCACGGCCAGCCCCTCCACCTGGGTGAACTGAATCTCCGAGCGGGCGGTGATGGCCTCGTAGCGGTACACCATGCCGGGCAACACCACCCGCAGCGGCGGCGGGTTTTCGGGCAGGGGGCCTTCGCCCGTGTAGCCTGTGGCTTGGCGCATGGCATGAATCTGCCCCGGTGAGGTGTGGGTGCGCAGCACCACGGGATACGTCTCCCCGTCGCCGCCGGACTTCATATAGAAGGTGTCCTGCATCTCGCGGGCCGGGTGGTGGGGCGGGATGTTGAGCAGTTGGAAGTTGTACTCGTCGGTCTCCACCTCGCGGGAGCGCAGCACCTGAAAGCCCATCTCGGCGAAGATGGCGGTGATGCGGCGGATGGTCTGGGTGACCGGGTGCAGCCGGCCCGGCGTGGGCCGCCGGCCGGGCAGGGTCACATCCAGGCGCTCTTGCTCCACGGAACGGCGTATGGCCTCCTGGCGCAGGGCCTCGGCCCGCTCGGCGTAAGCCGCTTCCATCTCCTGGCGGATTTCGTTGGCCCGTTTGCCCGCCAGGGGGCGCTCCTCGGGGGACAGTTGCCCCAGCCTGGGGAAGACTTGCATCAGCGGGGACTTGCGCCCCAAGTGGGCCACCCGCCAGGCCTCTAAGGATTCGGCGTCCTGCGCCTGGACCAGAGCCTGCAAGGCGGTTTCACGGATGCGTTCCAATTCGTTCAGCATAGGGCCTCCTGGGTTCACACAGGGTAGAAAAAGAACACGCCCATCCCCTCAAGGGACGGGCGTGGTTCCCGCGGTACCACCCTTGTTGGCCGCGCGAAGCGCGACCCACTCCTTACACCCACGGGCAGGGCAACCTGCCTGCCGATGGGCTCCCCGAGTAACGCCGGGGCTACGGCCCGGACTACTACGCCTTTTGGCGATTCACCCGGGCGGCTCGGGAGGGAACTTCAGCCGGTTTCTACCGAGGGCGGGTTCCAGCCTGTGCCCGCCCCTCTCTGGCGGCTTCCGCGCCGGCTTACTTTCCTCCGTCGTCGCCGTTCTCCGTTTCAATGTTGGCTTAATTGTCCCCAAAACACGGGGTTTGTCAAGGGAAAGTGCAGCGGTGGTCGTCCAGGGGAACAAAAAGCCCCCATGTGTCATGGACACATGGGGGAAAACAGGGGCTGAGGCAAAGCCGTCCACCAGGAAGGCGATGGCCTCACAAAGGGTTAGGGCTGCGCGTTCGGTGCGGTCTGGCCCCAGGGGCACTGACCGTCAAAGCCGCCCTGCCCATAGCCGGGCATCCCGTTGGCGTTGGGGGCGAACCCCTGGCCACCGTTGCGGTAGCCCCGCCCGCGGCCCTGGAAACCCTGGGCGTCGAACATGGGGCCGCCCGGCGCGTGGCTCTGCATCCACTTGGCCTGTTCGGAAGAAAGCACGCCGTCGGCCATGGCGGCTTGTCGAGCGGCGTCGCGCGCGGCTTCCATCTTGGCGCGGATTTCATCCGCGGAGAACCCTTGCTCGGCGGCGTAGGCCCATAGGGTGGTGCCCGACTGGTGCAGGGCGTCAAACTCGGCCTCGGTCAGTCCGAAGGCCTCGGCCATGGCCTCTTCCATGTAGGGCTCCAGGAGCCCCTGGCCGCGACTCATCTCGCCAAAACCTTGCGCTCGGCCGCGCGGCGTTTGGGTGGGCGGCCACGCTTTGGCCTTTACCACGTGGGCCACGCCCAGGGCGGCCACGGCCACCAACAGGCTCAACGCGATTCCAAACCAGATTTTGCGCTTCATGGTGTTTTCTCCTTATTGTTGAAGGGATTTTTGTTTCGGACAAAGGCAACCCTTGTTGGTTACGCCCCTATCGTAGCGCGGCCATGTGAAGAAAAGGCCAACGAAAGGTCAAGAAATGATGAAGATCGGCGTTTGAGGGAGGGGGGAGGGCTTTTTGTCCGGCCTTGGGGCCAAGGTGGTGTACAATTCGAGAAAGGAATGGGCAGATGGCCTCAATCGAGGAAAGGGAGACATGAAGGACCTTCGAGACCGGGTGGCGTTGGTCACTGGAGCATCGCGGGGCATAGGGCGGGCCACGGCTCTGGCTCTGGCCCGCGCCGGGGCTCATCTGGCGCTGGTGGCCCGACGGTCCGGCCCGTTGGAAGAGGTGGCCGCCGAGGTGAGGGCTCTGGAGCGTCAGGCGCTGGCCCTCCCGGCTGATGTGCGTGTGGAGGAGCAATCGCGCCAGGCCGTGCGCCGCGCCCTGGCGCACTTTGGCCGCCTGGATGTGCTGGTGGCCAACGCAGGGGTGTATTATCGCAGCCCCATTCGCTCTCTCTCGGTGGACATTCTGCGTCAATCCTTAGCCGTGAACTTTTACGGCAGTGTGTACTTTGTCCTGGAGGCGTTGCCGCATATGCTGGCGCGGGGCCAGGGGCACATCGTGCTGATCACCTCCATGGACGGCAAGAAGGGCATCCCCCCCGATGCGCCCTATGTGGCCGCCAAGTTCGCCCTGAGCGGCTTCGGCGATGTGCTTCGCCAAGAACTGTGCGGCACCGGGGTGGATGTGAGCGTGGTCTTTCCGGGTCGGGTGGATACGCCGATGATCGCCGACTTGGAGGTGCCCTGGATCTCGGCCAAGATCCCGCCCGAAGCCGTGGCCCGCGCCGTGGTGCGGGCTATCCGGCGCCGTCGCGCCGAGGTCATCGTGCCCTTTCAGGCGCGGCTGCTCTACGCCGTCCAATGCGCTGCCCCCACCCTGGCCGATTGGGTGGTGCGCACCTTCCACCTGGAGGGAAAGCCCAAAGCCCGCTAAGCGAACCCAAGGAGGAAATCATGGCTGCCTTGCAAACCGCTTTTCGCCCCCACATTCCCCTGCATCCGTGGTTGCGCACCTTAGAAGTGGCGTTCGTGCCCCCGGAGCGACCGCTCCCTTTGGTGGCGGAGGTTTTCCGGGGGCTGGAAACGGCTTTTCGCAGCCAGGGGCATCGTGTGGTCTCGCCCCCCAGGGCGCACACCCCCGTGCTTTTCACCGCCGCGCCCTTTGGCGAGCCCGTCAACTGGCGCCGCGCCCTGATGTTCACCGCCCGGCGGCGCTTTGATATGCAGGTGACCCCGTTGGTCTGGACCGTGGTCCCTGTGACGCCTCAACGCTGGCAGGAGGAACTCGCCCGCCTGGTGCAGGCCCTGAGCAAGCCCGCCCCGCAGGCCGAGGACTTCGCCTACCCCGGCCTGGCCTCGACGGCCTGGCGTACCCTGGTGGAGCAGGGACGGCGCGGCGGCCCCATCCTGGCCCTGGAGCGGGTGGTGCAGGCCCAGGCCAAAAGCATTCGCGTGCTGCTGGTGGTGGGGGAAGACCATCCTCAGGAGGCCTACCTTTTCGACCTGGTGGGCGCTCATCCGCGCATCCCTGCCGAGGACCCGAATTTCTTTTACGCTGACCTGGTCTTGCGCATCGTCACCGCCGCCAGCACGCGCGAAGTCACCGACCATGTGGTGGTGGGCGACCTCATCGCTGCCGAAACGTGGCAGGCCCTGGAAGCCCCTCGCGCCATGCGGCGCGCCGCCGCCGAACTAGGCCGACGCGACTTCTTCACCCCCATGGTGCGCATCAGCGACCTGGTGGCCGTGCCCGCCGTAGAGGCCAGTATCAGCAGCCAGTACAGTGAGGGTTGCTTTGCCACCTGGGAGCCGCGCCTCAATGCCCTCATCGCGACCGTGACGGGGAGCGCCCGCCCCGTGGCCAAGGACGCCATCACCGACGACGATTTGGCTGTTATCGTGGGCGTGCGTCCCGACGGCCAGGGGGCCTTAGTGCGCCATGTGGAGGGCAAGCGCAACGACCCGCCCTCCTCCGAGGCGGTGGAACTTTTCGACATGGACGCCCCGCTGCCGCGGGTCGACTGGCACGGCGCCACCGTGCCCGTGGCGCGGTCTAAACTGCACGGCCACCGCGGGGTGCGGGCGTTCGACCCCACCCTGGTGGAATTCGTGCCCCTGGACGAGGCGTACTACCACCTCCCTGTTTCCTGCGCCACCGACGCCCAGGCGCGAGGTATCAAAGGGGCCTTTGCCCGCTCCCAGGCGCTGCGCAACCCCGCGGACCCGCGGCAAATTGTCTTCACCGTGCTGCCCGGTCACGGGCTGGTCATGGTCGAGAAGTGGGTCCCTGGCAAGGCGCCCTTTCAGGTGATGTGGGAAGCCATGGATGCCGGGCGCATCGTGATTGATTCCCGGGTGTCCCAGGGGCCGTTTACCTACGAGATGAACGCGGAAGGACAGATGGCCTTGAGGGAGACGAACTGACCCCTGGGGTGGGTACCCCCACGGGGGGAGTGGCACTTCCCCGGGGGGGGGGCAGCCCGGCGGGATATGGGGGCTAGATCGTTTCCCAGGGGAAAAACGTCCCCCTTGAGGTCCTTCCGCACCCAATTTCCAGGATTTGGAGGCGTGAAGATGGCTGAACTGCAAGGCAAAGTGGCCGTGATCACCGGCGCGTCGCGGGGCATTGGCCGGGCCATCGCCGAAGCCCTGGCCCAAGCCGGGGCGGCGGTGGTGGTGTCGAGCCGCAAGCAAGAGGTGCTAGACGAAGTGGCGGAAGCCATCCGCGCGGCAGGGGGGCAGGCTTTGACCGTGGCCGCCCACACGGGCGATTCTGGGGCCGTGCAGCGTCTCATCGAGCGCACGGTGGAGACCTTTGGGGGCGTGGACATTCTGGTGAACAACGCGGCTACCAATCCCCACTTTGGCCCACTGCTGACTGCCGAGGAAAGCCACTGGCAGAAAATCCTCGATGTGAATTTGGTGGGCTACTTCCGCACGGCCAAGGCCGTGGTGCCGCATATGGAGCGGCGCGGCGGCGGGAAAATCGTCAACATCGCCTCCATCGCTGGGCTGACCCCCTTGCAGGCCATGGGGGTCTACAGCGTGGCCAAAGCCGGGGTGATCATGTTGACCAAGGCCCTGGCCCTGGAACTGGCGGAGCGCAACATCCAGGTGAACGCCGTAGCGCCGGGGCTGGTGAAAACGCGCTTTAGCCGCGCGCTGTGGGAGCCGGAGGATATGCGGGAGCGGGTGCTGCGTCTGGTGCCGCAAAAGCGCTTTGCCGCGCCCGAGGAGATCGCCGCGCTGGTGCGTTATCTGGTCTCCCCAGAGGCGAAATTCATCACCGGCGAGGTGATCGTCATCGACGGCGGCCAGCACCTCTCGGCAGGGCGGTTGGCCTGAAGCGTGCAAGGCCATCGACGCCTCAGAGCGGAGCGCCTCCTCAGAGCCGCGAAGTCGAAGGGGCGGTTCGCCATGACAGGAAAGGGGTGGCTTCTTCGGCCAACGTCGCAGGTCCTGACATGAAAGGGAGGGCCCACCGTGGCCTATGCACATCTTTGTGGCAGGAGGCGGCGATGTTCGTGGCGAAACAACTGGCCGATGCTGTGACCTGGGGGCGGGCGTTGATTGCCGTTATGCTCTTCTGGCTGGGGTTCAGCGCCGGGGCGTCGGGGCTGCCCTGGGCCGTGGCGCTCATGCTCCTCGCCTGGACGGCGGATTCGGTGGATGGCGCCCTAGCCCGGCGCAGTTCGCGGCGCTACCACACCTGGATCGGCGACCACGATCTGGAGGTGGACATTCTCGTTGCTTTGGGGTTGTTGGGTTATCTCACTTTGAGCGGTTGGGTTTCGCCAAAGCAAGCCGGGCTTTACCTGGCGCTTTGGGCGCTGGCCTTTCTATTCTTCGGTTATGTGCATGTACTGGGGGAACTGGTGCAGGCCCCCATCTACGGCGATTTTGTCTGGGTCGCGTGGCGTCATGCCCCGTCGGTGGGTTGGCTGCTCCCGGCTTGGATGGTGGCCGCCATCGTGGTCACCTGGCCGCGTTTCCCCGAGGAGAAGGTGAAAGGGTTTTTGCAGGAAATGGCCGAGTTTTTGGGCCGTGCCTCGCGGCGTTAAGGCGGCTTAGCAACGCCAGCGGGCGAAGGGCCGCGCCCGGCGGGCGACGAAGGCGGCATAGGCCGCCTGTAGGCGCCGGGTGACCGGCCCCGGGGTTCCCGTGCCCACGGGTTGCCCGTCAATGCGCACGATAGGCACCACGCCCCGCGAACTGCTGGTCAGAAAGGCTTCGTCCAGGGTGAGCACTTCTTCCACAGGGAGCATGGCGTAGCGCAGCGGGAGGCCCAGTTGCCGCACCAGATACAACACAGCCCGGCGGGTGACGCCGTAGAGCACGCCGCGCCGGGCCGTTCCCACCACGCCCCCGCGCACGAAGAAAAAGTTGCTCGTTAGGCCCTCGGTCAGGCGTCCCCGGCGCACCAGCAGGCCCTCGTAAGCCCCTTGTTCGCGCACCTGGCGGCGTTGGGCCAGGCTTTCGCGAATGAAAGCGGTGCGTTTCAGTTCGGGCCGGCGGCGGGTGAGGGGCACGGTGACCACTTCCACGCCCTCGGCGTAGATCTCCGGGGGCGGTGGTGTGAAGGGAGTCGCCAGGACGGTGAGGGACCCGTCGGCCAGGCTGAGCACCAGGCGGAGGCGCATCTCCCGGGGGCGAAGGGGGAGCAGCAGGCCGTCCAGCAGGCGCGGTATGACGGCCAGAGGCCCTTGAGGCGTGACGCCCAAGTCGGGCAAAGGGCGATACAAACGACGCAGATGGGCGCAGAGGCCCAGGGCCTTGCGCCCCTGGTCGAAGGTGCGCAGGGTGGTGTACAGCCCCGGCGGCAGGGCCAGGGTGGCTTCGTCCAGGGTCTCCCCCTGGGGGCTGAACGGCACGGGATGCTCGGGCGGCGTGATGCGCCAGGCGTAGAGGGGCATCGGTGGGTCCTCTTGTTTTCTTGTGGTTGCTCCAGGGATGCGTGTCTTCTTCTTGAAAAACCCTGGATTGCCGCATCTGGGTGTTGATTTTCGTTCTCAATTGTGCCATACTGGGAAAAATCCTTCAAACCCAGCACAAGGAGGCCCCCATGGAACGAGGTTGGAAGGAGTGGCGCCGAGAACTCATCGATGTGGCCATGGGCCGTCGCCCGGCCGACCTGGTCATCCGCAACGGACGTTGGGTCAGCGTGCAATCGGGCGAAATCCTACCCCACACCGATATCGCCGTGGCCCAGGGACGCATCGCCTACATCGGTCCCGACGCCAGCCACGCCATCGGCACCGAAACCGAGGTGGTGGACGCCGGGGGTATGTACCTGGTCCCCGGGCTGCTGGACGCCCACATGCACATCGAATCGGGCATGGTCACGGTCACCGAATTCGTGCGCGCGGTGATCCCCCACGGCACAACGGGGATGTTCGTCGATCCCCACGAAATCGCCAATGTGTTCGGCTTGAAGGGCGTGCGCCTGATGGTGGACGAGGCGCGGGTGCAGCCCATCCACGTCTGGGTGCAGGTGCCCTCCTGCGTGCCTTCGGCCCCCGGCGTGGAGACCTCCGGCGGCACCATCACCCCCGAGGATGTGGCCGAGGCCATGGCCTGGGAGGGCGTCATCGGCCTGGGAGAAATGATGAACTTTCCCGGCGTGTTCCAGGGGGATGAAAAGATGCTGGCCGAGATGGCCGCCACGGCGGCTGCTGGCAAGGTGATCGGCGGGCACTACGCCAGCCCGGACCTGGGGTTGCCCTTTCACGGCTATGTGGTCGGTGGCCCCGAGGACGACCATGAGGGCACGCGGGTGGAAGATGCCATCGCCCGCGTGCGCCAGGGCATGAAGGTCATGTTGCGCTTCGGCTCGGCCTGGCACGATGTGGCGGCCCAGGTCAAAGCCATCACCGAACACGGCCTGGACCCGCGCCACTTTCTGCTTTGTACCGACGACAGCCATGCCGAAACCCTGGTGACCGAAGGCCACATGGACCGCGTGGTGCGTCACGCCATCGCCCAGGGGCTCCCGCCCATCACCGCCATCCAGATGGCCACCCTGAACACCGCCGAGCACTTCGGCGTGGCCCGGCAAGTAGGCCTGCTGGCGCCGGGGCGTTGGGCCGACATCCTGCTGGTGCCCGACCTGGCCGATTTCCGCCCCGCACGGGTGTACGCCAAAGGGCGCTTGCTGGCCGAAGATGGACGCCTGCTCATCGATCTGCCGCCCTACCCTTATCCCGATTGGGCCTGTCAGTCGGTGCAGCTGGCTCGTCCGTTGACCGCCGAGGACTTCCGCCTGGTTGCCCAGGCCAACCCCACCGCGCGGGTGCATGTCATCGGCGTCATCGAGAATCAGGCCCCCACCCGCCATCTGGTCATGGAAGTGCCTGTGCAGGACGGCGAAATTCGCCCCGATCGGGAGCGCGACCTGGCCAAAGTGGCGCTAGTGGAACGCCACCACGGCACCGGAACCGTGCAGGTGGGCCTGGTGCACGGCTTCGGCTTCACCGCACCGTGCGCCATCGCCTCCACCGTGGCCCACGACAGCCATCACATGCTGGTGGTGGGCACCGACGAGGCGCAGATGGTGCTGGCGGCCAACAAGTTGGCCGAAGTCGGCGGCGGCCAGGTGGTGGTCAAAGACAGCCAGGTCATCGGCCTGGTCCCCCTGCCCATCGCCGGCCTGATGTCCGACGCGCGAGCCGAGGAGGTCGCCCGTCAGGCCGCCACGGTGTTGGCGGGCTTTCGCGCGTGCGGCTGCACACTGAACAACCCCAACATGCAACTCAGCCTGCTGGCCCTGGTGGTCATTCCCGAACTGCGGCTTTCGGACAAAGGGCTGGTGGATGTGACGCGGTTTGCTTTCGTGCCCGTGGTGGAAGACGGTGCGTCTTGAGGGACACAGGTTCCGAGCCTTCTCTTCCCCTTGCGATGATGCCGTAAGTTGAGTAAAGCAGCCGCTCAACTTACGGCATTATTCTTGCGTTGTCGCCTCGCCGGGGTGGGCCAGTTTGGCGATGGTGGCCCCCTCACCGCCCTCCTGGGGCAGCGCCGGTTCCACGGCCACCACATGGGGGTGCTGACGCAGGGCGACCCGCACTGCCTGGCGCAGTTTGCCCGTACCCTTGCCGTGCACGATGCGCACGAAGGGCAGCCCGGCCAGGTAGGCCTGGTCCAGGTGGCGTTCCAGGGCTTCCAACGCCTCGTCCACCGGCATCCCGCGCAGGTGCAGTTCCGCGCCGGGCGAGGGTACTTCGGGCACCCGCACGGTGCCCCGCTCCTCAGCCTGGCGCGGGGGAGCAGGCTCGTCCAGCACGCGCAGTTGGCGCACGGGCACCCGCACGCGCATCGCGCCCACCAGCACCTCGGCTTCGTCGTCTTCCAGCGCGGCTACCTCGCCCTGGGCGTTCAGCGGGGCCACATAGACCCGGCTGCCCACTTGCAGGGGCAGAGGGCGCGCGAGGGGGCGGAATTTTTCTAAAGTGGTCTCGGTTTCTTCCAGCGCCTCTTGGGCTTCTTCCGCCAGGGCTGCGGCGGCTTCGGCCACTTCTTCCACCGGCGTGGTGTCTTCTCCCAGGGCCTCCAGGCGCCGACGAAGGCGGCGCACCTCGGCCCGCAGACGGGCTAACTCGTCCAGGGCCTCCTGACGGGCCTGGGCCAGGACTTCTTCGCGCCGGGCCTCCAATTCTTGCAGGCGTTGCTCCAGGTCTTTACGCAACTTGGCGGCTCGCTGACGCTCGCGTTCGGCGCGGCGGCGCTCCCGGCGGGCGATGCGCCGCTGGCGGTGGATTTCGTCCAGCAGGTCGTCGGTCTTCAGGTCCGCTGGGTTGACCGCCTGGCGAGCGGCTTCTAGAATCTCGCGGGGCAGCCCCAGCCGTTGGGCGATGAGCAGGGCGTTGGAGCGCCCCGGCAGGCCGATGGTCAGGCGGTAGGTGGGCCGCAGGGTGCGTGGGTTGAACTCCACGCTGGCGTTGACCACGCCGGGGGTGGCGTGGGCGTAGGCTTTGAGTTCGGGGTAGTGGGTGGCGACCAAGGTGGTCACCCCGCGTTGCACGAAGTGGTCGAGAATGGCCCGCGCCAGAGCCGCCCCTTCTTGCGGGTCGGTGCCCGCGCCCAACTCGTCCAGCAACACCAGGCTGCGGCGGTCGGCCTGCTTCAGGATACGCAGGAGGTTGCGCAGGTGCCCGGAGAAGGTGGAGAGGGATTGCTCGATGGATTGCTCGTCCCCGATGTCGGCGTAGATGCCGGAGAACACGGTCAGGGTGGCGCCTTCCTCGGCGGGGATGAACAGCCCCGATTGGGCCATGGCGGCCAGCAGCCCGGCGGTCTTCAGGGTGACGGTCTTGCCGCCGGTGTTGGGGCCGGTGATGACCAGAGCCCAGGTATCTTCGTCCAGCACCAGATCGATGGGCACCACCTGGGCCGGATCCAGCAGGGGGTGCCGCGCGCCCAAAAGGCGGAGCACACTCCCCGGGTGCGGTCCCTCCCCCTGGATCCGGCGGAAGGGCACCAGGCGGGGTTCGGTGGCGTCCATCTGAGCGGCCAGGTCCACCTTGGCGAAAAGCAGGTCCACCGCCCCCAGGGCCTCCACCAGGCTGGTCAGGGCCTGGGCGTGCTCTGCCACACGTTGGGTGAGGGCGCGCAGCAGGCGCTGGATTTCCTCCTCGGCGGCCCGCTCTAATTTGCGCAGGCGGTTGTTGGCCTCCACCACGGCCAGCGGCTCGACGAAAAGGGTCTGGCCCGAGGCAGACTGGTCGTGGACGATGCCCGGAAGTTGGCCTTTGAAGTCGGCCTTGAGGGGCAGCACATAGCGTCCGGCGCGTTGGGTGACGATGGGCTCCTGGAGCATGGGGGCGATTTTGGGGTCGCGGGTCATGCGCTCCAGGCGGTCGAGCAGGCGGCGGTGGGTGGCGCGGTATTCGCTGCGCAGACGGGCCAGTTCGGAGGAAGCGTGGTCGGGTACCTGGCCTTCGTCATCCACCACCTGAGAGATGGCCTCGATGAGCCCGGTTGGAGGCTGTAAAGGGGCGGCGAGGTGGGCCAGAGGGCCTTTGGCCAGGGCACGATGCAGCGTTCGGGCGACGGTCAGGGTGTCTTTGACTTCCAGCAGGGCCTGAGGGGTAAGGATGCGGCCCCGACGGGCAGCGGTTAGCGAGGGGCGCAGGTCGTGGGCGCCACGCAGGGTGAGGCCGGGATGGGTTTCGCGCACTTGCCGGGCTGCCGAGGTCTCGGCCAGCCAGGCCTGGGCGCGGCGTAGGGAGCC
>DUEP01000038.1 GCA_011176535.1 Anaerolineae bacterium
TGGGGGTGGGCGGCAGGGTGGGATAGCCGGTGGGGGAGGGTGAAGGGGAAGGGGTGCCCCCAGGGAACACCACCGGCGTGGCCGTGGGGCTGGCGGTCGCCGTAGGAGTGGGGGTAAAGGTCCACACCGGGAAGGGGGAGGGTGTGGACAGCCTTTGGGTGAGCGAGGCTCCGGTCTCGCCCAGAGCGGCGGCCAGGCTGCCTAAGGCGCGGATGTCGCGCTCCGGCTGCCCTTGCTCCAGGGCGTGTTGGGCCTGGGCGGCTAAAGCGCGCATGGGGTTTTCGTCGTGCAGCAGGGCCAGGCGGGCCCGCGCCCGGGCCACGCTCCCATCGTAAAGGTACGCGCGGGCGATGAGCAGGCGGTAGAGGTCTTTGAAGTCGTCGCGCAGGCTGGCCGGTGGGGTGTCCACATACTCCACCGGGGCCAGGCCCCAGGCGATGAAGAGCCCCAGGCCGAGACCGATGACCAGCCCGGTCAGCATGTACCAAGGAAAGGGCTCCCGACGACGACGGCGGTTCATGGAGACTCCTTGGTGGACGCAGGCGCGGCCTGGCGTAGAACCATCAGCAGGTCGCGCATGAGGTACAGGTCGGGTGGAGCATAGCCGATTTCCGTGGCGTATTGCAGGGCCTGGGCGGTGATGGTGGCGGGTTCTTCGCCTAACAGGGCCAGGTATTGGCGGGCTTTGTCCAGATCGCCGTCGAGATGGTAGCCCTCGGCCACCATGAGCACGAAGTCGGTTTTGTAGTCCTGGCGTAAGGTGGCCGGGGTGGTGTCCACCAGTTCCACCGGGTTGATCACCCAGCCGTAGTACAGGCCAAGGCCAAGGCCGACCGCAATGGCAAAGAGGAAGCGCAGCCAGCGTTTGCGCCGCTCGGTCACAGGAACCTCCTGGGGTTCTATTGTGCCACAGGTCGCAGGGACTGTCCAGCGGCGCGCGGTATAATCAGGTCAAATCCCTGGCAAAAGTAACCATGGTGATGGCATGAGCGATTTTATCGATGAGGCCACGATTTATGTGCGGGCGGGGAAGGGGGGCGACGGTATTGTGCACTTCCGGCGGGAGAAGTATGTGCCCAAGGGCGGCCCGGATGGCGGCGACGGCGGGCGGGGCGGCGATGTGGTGCTGGTGGTCAATCCGCATCTGAACACCCTGGCGACTTTTCGCCATCAGCGGCGCTTCGTGGCCCAGAACGGCGGGCGCGGAGGGCCGAACAACCGCACGGGAAAGTCGGGCGAGGACCTGCTCGTCGAGGTGCCGCCGGGGACGGTGGTGTACGATGCCGAGACCGGAGAATTGCTGGGCGACCTGACCGAGCCCGGCCAGCGTCTGGTGGTGGCTCGCGGTGGGCGTGGCGGGCGGGGCAACGCCCGCTTTGCCACCTCGCGTAACCGGGCGCCCCGCATGGCCGAGCGCGGCGAACCGGGCGAGGAGCGTAACCTGCGCCTGGAACTGCGCTTGATCGCTGATGTGGGCCTGGTGGGCGTGCCCAACGCGGGCAAGTCCACCTTCCTGGCGGCGGTGACCAACGCCCGCCCCAAGACTGCCCCCTACCCCTTCACCACCCTGGTACCCAACCTGGGGGTGGCTGAACTGGACGAAAACACTACCCTGGTGCTGGCCGACATCCCCGGTTTGATCGAGGGGGCCCATCAGGGCGTGGGCCTGGGGCATGACTTTCTGCGGCACATCCAGCGCACGCGGGTGCTCATTCACTTGCTGGACGGCCTGAGTGACGACCCGGTGGCCGATTTTGCGCAAATCAACACCGAACTGGCCCTTTTTGACGCCCAACTGGCTGAGAAGCCGCAGGTGGTGGCTTTCAACAAGATGGACCTCCCCGAGGTGCAGGAGCGCTGGCCTGAGGTCAAGGCGGCCATCGAGGCACGGGGCTATGAGGTTTTCCCCCTTTCCGCCCTGGCCCGTGAAGGCGTGCGCCAGGTGCTCTGGCGGGCTCATGCGCGCTTGCAGGAGTTGCCTCCCCCGAAAGCCGAGGAGACTCTCCCTGTCTATCGCCCGGCTGAAGACCCCCGCGAGTTCACCATCGAGAAGGTCGCGGACGGTTTCCGGGTCCACTGTAAGGCTTTGGAGCGTGCCGCGGCCATGACCTATTGGGAGTTGGAAGCCTCGGTGCGGCGTTTCCATCGTATCCTGGAGGCCTTAGGCATCGAGCAGGCGTTGCGGGAAGCCGGGGTCCAGCCCGGCGACACGGTGTACATCGGCGACTATGCCCTGGAATGGGTGGACGAAGAGGAGCCGTTTCCGTGAGCCGAACCAGACGACGCCTGGGTATCTTCGGTGGGACCTTTGACCCGCCCCATCTGGGTCATCTCATTCTGGCGGCCGAGGCATTGGACCAGTTGCGGCTGGACAAGGTGCTGTGGGTGGTGACGCCTCAACCGCCGCACAAGTTGGGCGAACCCCATACGCCTTTGCCTCTGCGGGCGGCTTTAGTGTATGCGGCCATTGGCGACAACCCGGCTTTCGAGTTGAGCACGGTGGAGATGGAGCGCCCCGGGCCCCACTACACGGTAGACACCCTGCGCATTCTGCGCGGGCTATACCCCGACGACGCGTTGGTGTTCCTGGTGGGCGCCGATTCCCTGGTGGGCCTGCCCACCTGGCGCCAGCCCGAGGAGATTTTGCGCCTGGTGGACGAGATTGGCGTGATGCGTCGCCCGGGCGAAGAGGTGCACCTGGAGGCACTGGAGGCGCGTTTGCCCGGCCTGCGGGCCAGAGTGCGGGAGATGCGCGCCCCGCTGTTGGAGATCGCTTCGCGGGAGATCCGCCGCCGGGTGGCCGAGGGGCGGCCTTATGCATACTATCTGCCGCCCGCTGTCGCCCTGTTGATCGACCGCTGGGGATTGTACCGGGAGGTGGTCGCTTCCACCAGAGACGTCGCCGCACAAGAGCCCTTGGGAGGGGTGGGGTGAAGCGTATCGACGACCTCCTCCGTTTCCTTTACGGCCCTGCGCGCGGCGATGAGGCTGCCCGTGCCTTGCAACGCCGCCTGGAAGCCTTCCGGCGCGCGCATCCCCACCTCGCCGAAGCGCCGCCCCCCCATGAGCGCCTGACCCAGCGCGACGCCCTCCTCATCACTTACGGCGATCAGTTCCGCGCACCAGACGAGCCGCCCCTCCAGACGCTGCACCGTTTTTTGCGTGACCATCTGGGACAGGCCATCTCCGGGGTGCACATTCTGCCTTTCTTCCCTTATTCCTCCGACGATGGGTTTTCGGTCATCGATTACCGGCGCGTCAACCCCCAATTGGGCGATTGGCCGCACATCCACGCCCTGGGCCGGGATTACCGGTTGATGTTCGACGCGGTCATCAACCACATCTCCCGCCAATCGGCTTGGTTCCAGGGCTTTTTGCGCGGGGAAGCGCCCTACACGGATTATTTCCTCGTGGTGAACCCCCAGACCAACCTCTCGCAGGTCGTGCGTCCCCGCCCCTGGCCGCTGCTCACCCCCGTGGAGACCGCCCACGGCACCCGACATGTCTGGACCACCTTCAGCGCCGATCAAATCGACCTCAACTACGCCAACCCGGCGGTGCTGCTCGAAATCGTGGACCTGTTGCTCTTTTATGTGGCCCAGGGCGCGCAACTCATCCGTTTGGACGCCATCGCGTATCTTTGGAAGGAAATCGGCACGCCGTGCATTCATCTGCCCCAGACCCATGCGGTGGTCAAACTCTTCCGCGCGGTGCTCGACGAGGTGGCGCCCGGTGTGTTGCTCATTACCGAGACCAATGTGCCCCATGCCGAGAACATCGCCTACTTTGGCGATGGATACGACGAGGCCCAACTGGTCTACAACTTCACCTTGCCGCCGCTCACCCTGCATGCTTTGCTCACCGGCGACGGCAGCCGCCTGACCGCCTGGGCGCGCACTCTGCGCACGCCCTCCCCGGCGACCACTTTCTTCAACTTCCTGGCCTCCCATGACGGCATCGGCGTGCGCCCGGCCGAAGGGTGGCTGAGCGGCGAGGAAATCGCTGCCCTGGCCGAAACCGCTTTGGCCCACGGCGGGCGCGTTTCCACCTATGCCCGTCCTGACGGCTCCCAGGCGCCCTACGAACTCAACCTTACCTGGTACGACGCCCTCAACGACCCCCACCGGCCCAGCGAGCACGACATCCCGCGCTTCTTGGCCTCGCAGGTTATCATGCTCACTCTGGCGGGCGTGCCGGGCATCTATGTGCATTCCCTCTTTGGCTCGCGCAACTGCGGTGCCTGCTTCGCGCGCACTGGCCAGCCCCGCTCCCTCAACCGGGAGAAATTCGCCTATCCCAACCTGGAGGCTCGCCTGTCCACGCCCGACGACCGCGCGGCGCGCATCCTGGCGGCTTATCGCCATTTGTTGGAGGTCCGTGCCTTGCACCCCGCCTTTCATCCCCAGGCCCCGCAGACGGTGCTTGACCTGGGGCCGGCCCTCGTCGCCCTGCGCCGGGGCGCTCCTGAGGGCCCCCTGTACGCTTTGGTGAACCTGACCGACCGCCCGCAGGAGGTGCTGCTCCCGCTGGAACATCCTGCTCCCCGTTGGCGGGACCTGATCGCCGAGGGGGTCTACCAGGCTGGACCTCAAGGGCTGCCGCTGACCTTGGTGCCCTATCAGTCCCTGTGGCTGGTGCCGGAGTAAACCGTTGTGCGCCGTTTTCCCTGTTCCTTGGTGTGGGCATGGACGCGCTGGCCCGTGGTAGGGCTGGCGTTGGTGTGGGGGCTGGGCCGTTGCTCCCCCCTGGGTGGGCCGTGGGGTATCCCCGCTTTCCCCTACGCCGGTGCCCTGTGAGGCAGCCACGGTGCCGCCGGGGGGCGAGGCCTGGTCGCTGCGCCTGGGCGGGGAAGGCAGCGAGGAGATGGAAGGGTTATGGGCCCTACCCGACGGGGGGATGGTGGTTTCCGGCTCCAGCGATTCCTTTCGGGATCCGGCAGGCGAAGCCTGGGTGGTGCGGTTGGACCGGGAGGGGCACATCCTTTGGCAGAAGACTTACGGCGGGCCGGGCGATGAAAGCCTGCTCGATGTCCATCCCATGGCGGATGGTGGATTCGCCGCCGTGGGATACACGGCATCCTTCGGCGCGGGCGGTCAGGATGTCTGGGTGGTGCAACTGGATGCCGCAGGGGACATCCAGTGGCAGAAGACCTACGGTGGGCCTCAGGATGAGCAGGCGTGGTCGGTGGACATCACCCCCGAGGGCGATCTCCTGGTGGCCGGTGGAACGGCCTCCTTTGGCGCGGGTAAGACGGACTACTGGGTGCTGAAATTGACCCCCGAGGGAGAGGTGCGCTGGGCCAGGACGTACGGCGGCCCTGGGGAAGACGGCGGGGGCGGGGATTACGACGAACGTGTGGTCAAAGCGCTGGTGGACCGGGAGGGACGTTACCTGGTGGCTTCCGTCTCTTCTTCCTTTGGCGAAGATGAGGAGGACACCGACCTCTGGGTGCTGCGCCTGGCTCCTGATGGGCGGGTCCTTTGGCAGCGGGCCTTCGGCGGCGTTTATGAGGAGGAGATGTTCGGCTTTGCCCTGTTGGCGAATGGCGATGTGCTGTTGCCGGGGCATACCGATTCGTTCAGCCCCGACCTCAGCGGGGATGTGTGGGTCGTTCGATTGCGCCTGGACGGCACCGTGGTGTGGCAAAAAGTGTACGCGCTGCCCCAGGTGTGGGTCGGGGCGCTGGCGGCCACGGGCACCCAGGACAATGGCGCGGTGATAGCGGCCTATGTGGAAGAGGGGGACGACTGGGATTGGCTGCTGTTCCGCCTGGATGCTGAAGGTAACCTGGGATGGCAGACCCGCTTCGAGGGTGGGTGGGACTGGCCCAATGCGGTGCGCCCTTTGCCCGGGGGCGGTTTTGCCGTGGTTGGCGTTTCCTGGCCGCAGTCCCCTGATGGCCCCTTCGACCTTTGGGTCTCTCGGTTGACGGCAGAGGGTTCTCCGGGCGTGGACTGTGGCTTCGTGCGCCCTTTGCGCCTGCGTGCCTTTCCCTCGGCGATGACGCCTTGGCAGACGCGGGCGGTGGTGATGGATACGCTGGTGCGCCCTCAGGATAGCCGGGCTGTGGTGGAGGACACCGTGGCTCTAAGCAGGCTTCTGTGCAGCGGTCGAGGGCGCCGAGAGAGGAGGCCCGATGCTCGATTTACGCTCGCCCTATCTGGCCCAACATCCTCTGGGCGAGGCGGTGGCCCGTATTTTGGAGGCGGCGCTGCAGGCCGTGGAGCCCGCGATGGCCGTGCGGCGGGCGTTGGCGTACGACGCCCATCAGAGGGTGTTGCAGGTCGCCGGAACCAGGCTCTCCGTGGCGTCACAGGGGCGGATCTGGGTGGTGGCTGTGGGCAAGGCGGCCTACCCCATGGCCTACGCCGCGCGGGAGGTGTTGGGCGACCATCTGCACGGCGGGGTAGTCTTGACCAAAGCGGGCCATGCCGGCCCGTCCTTGCCGCCCCTGGAGGTGCGCGAGGCCGGTCACCCGGTGCCCGATGCGCGGGGCGTGCAGGCGGCCCAGGCCATCGAGGCCCTGCTGGCGCAGGCCCGGGCCGACGATCTGGTGCTGCTCTTGCTCTCCGGCGGCGGGTCGGCTTTGTTGGTCAGCCCGGCCCCACCGCTCTCATTGGAAGACCTGCGGCGCACGACAGATTTGCTCCTGGCCTCGGGGGCGACCATCACCGAGGTCAACGCCGTGCGCAAGCACCTGGAACGCCTTAAAGGGGGACAGTTGGCCCGTTTGGCCGCCCCGGCGCGGGTGGTGGCTTTGGTGCTTTCCGATGTGCTGGGCGACCCCCTGGACGCCATCGCCTCCGGCCCGGCTGCGCCCGACCCGACCACTTTCGCCGAGGCCTGGGCGGTGCTGGTGCGCTACGGGTTGGCCGAGCGCGTGCCGCGGGCCGTGCGGGAACGCTTGCAGGCCGGTTTGCGCGGCGAGATCCCTGAGACGCCCAAACCCGGCGATCTGCTTTTCGCGCGGGTGCGGCACCACATCGTGGGCAGCGTGCGGGTGGCGGCCGAGGCGGCCCTGACCGAGGCGCAGTGTTTGGGCTTCCACGCAGCCATTGCCACCACCACCCTGGAGGGCGAGGCGCGGGAGGTCGGGCGGGCGCTGGCCGCTGTGTTGCGCGAGATGGCCGTCTATGGACGCCCGCTGCAGCGCCCGGCCTGCCTGATCTGGGGCGGCGAGACCACGGTGACGCTGGGCGCCGGGCCCCATGGACGGGGTGGACGCAATCAGGAACTGGCGCTGGCCGCGGTGTACCCCCTGGCCGGGATGCCGGGCGCTTTGCTGGTGGCCTTCGCCACCGACGGCACCGACGGCCCCACCGACGCGGCCGGGGCTGTGGTGGACGGCGAGACGCTGACCCGCGCCTGGGCGCTGGGGCGTGATCCCCGCAAAGCGTTGGCCCGCCACGACGCCTACGACTTCTTCGCGCCTTTGGGTGCTTTGCTGCGTCCTGGCCCCACCCGCACCAATGTGAACGATTTGACGCTGTTGCTCACCATCTCCTGAGAGTGAACGCGGGGCAACGCCCCTGTAGGGGCAGGGCTTTCTGCCCAACTTTGAGGATTTTCGTTGCCCGGTTTGCGCTTCAGGGATGAAAAGGCTATAATTCCCTCAGGTAAAACGATTTCAGGAAAGGGGATCGGCTTTGGAAACCCAACACATTTCTCCCTCGGCCGAGGAACCATCCCCTTTGGGGGAGCACCTGCAACCCGGCGCCATGCTGGCGGACCGTTACCTCATTCAGGAGGTCATCGGTACCGGGGGGATGAGCGCAGTCTACCGGGCCCGGGATATGCATTTCCCCAATATGGTGCGGCTGGTCGCCATCAAGGAGATGGTGCCCAACACGCGGGATCCGGTGGTGCGGGAAAACATTTATAAGCACTTCGAGCGCGAGGCGCACATTTTGGCCGGTCTGCGTCACTCCGCCATTCCCCAAATTTACGACTATTTCCTGCTCAACCATCGCGCCTATCTGGTACTGGAGTTTATTCAAGGGAAAGACCTGGAGATGCTGCTCAGTGAGATTCAGGGTTTTTTCCCGGTGGAGCAAGTGCTGCGGTGGGCTGTGGAACTCTGCGATGTGTTGGATTACCTGCATACGCACAACCCCCCGGTGATTTTTCGGGATATGAAACCTTCCAACGTCATGATCAACCAGTCCGGCCGGGTGGTGTTGGTGGATTTTGGGATTGCCAAGTTGTTTCAGGGGGCACAAAAGGGCACCATGATCGGCACGGAAGGTTATGCCCCCCCTGAGCAGTATCGTGGTGAGGCCACACCGCTGGTGGATATCTACGCCCTGGGGGCCACATTGCATCATTTGCTTACCCGTCAGGATCCCCGTGTGGAACCGCCCTTTTCCTTTGACAGTCGGCCCATTCGGGCAGTGAACCCCGCCGTGCCCCCGGAGTTGGAGGCGGTGGTGATGCGGGCCCTGGAGTACAACCCTGCCAACCGTTTCCAGAGCGCCCGCGAGATGAAAGAGGCCTTATTGTCGGTGGGCTACAAAACGGGCTTGTTGTCCGGCGGGGCCACCGTGCAGTTGGCGGAAGGTCCACCTGCTGTGGAACCCGAGCACAAAGCCATCTGGACCTTCAAAGCGGAGGATGAGATTCGCTCCTCAGCTCTGGTACACGAAGGCCGGGTGTTCGTTGGGAGTTATGACCAAAACTTGTATGCCCTGGATGCGGGGGACGGCAGCCTGGTTTGGAAATTCCCCACCCATGGAGGGGTGGTTACCCAGCCGGTCATCGTGGGCAAGTTGCTGGTCTTTGGTTCGGAAGACCACACCATTTACGCCGTGAACTGGCAGAACGGGCGTGTGGTGTGGACGCATATCACCGAAGGGCCGGTACGTGGTTCGCCTGCCCAGGCGGAAGGCATGGTGTTTATCGGCTCCGACGATGGCCATTTGTATGCCTTGCAAGGCACCACGGGGCGGGTGATATGGCGTTTTGACGCCGAAATAATGATTCGCTCTCGCCCTTTGGTGGTGGATGGACGTCTGTACTTTGGCACGGAAGGGGGGGAGGTTTACTGCTTGGATATGCAAGGCAAAGAGATCTGGCGCTTTCGGGCCAAACGGGCGGTGACCGCTTCACCTGCGTGGGAGGAGCATGCGGTGTTCGTTCCCTCGGTCGACGGGATGCTTTATGCGCTTGATGCCGAGGCCGGCTGGGTGTTGTGGCGCTTCCGCATGGGGCGTGGCTCGATATCTTCTCCGGTAGTCCATGAGCGACGGGTGTATGTCGGTTCCGCCGATGGGCATCTGTATTGCGTGGATACCCGCTCTTCGCGGGAAGTCTGGCGTTTTGCCACGGAGCATCAGGTTTCGGGAGGTGTGCGCATTGCCCAGGGTCGGGTGTACTTTGGCTCTGTGGATGGTAAACTCTATTGCGTGGACGCGGAGCAGGGACGTCAGTTGTGGGCCTTTGAGACCGGGGGGGCGATCACGGCTACGCCGGTGTTGAGCGAAAAGATGCTTTACATCGGCTCGTTGGATCATCAACTCTACGCCCTGTTGATTTGACGGGCAAGGGAGCGGGTATGAAGGAAGCATTGGCACGCTTATGGCAGCGGCTGCGGAGCATGGCTTCCGGTGAAGCCGCGCCTTCCACCGGAGAGGAAATCTCTTCCCAGACGGCACCTTTGCCGGATACTCGCCCGCTGGACACTGCGGAAGTGTTTCAGAAGGCGCTGGCCGATGGCCTTCCCTTGCGACCCGCTCAATGGCAGGTGGGGGTGGGCCTCTCCACCGGGTTGCAGCGCGAGCACAACGAGGACGCGGTTCTGGCGCAGACCCTGACTTTGGCGGCCGGCGAGTATGAGGTGCCCTTCGGGCTCTATGCCGTGGCGGATGGTATGGGCGGGCATCGGTTTGGCGAGGTGGCCAGCGCTGCCGCCATCCGGGCCTTGGCCCGGTATATCGAAACCCATTTGCTCGACCCCTTGATGGCTGACCCCACCGCGGCGCCGGGTGTGCCTTTGCTGGAATTGATAGGGCACGCGGTGGCCGAGGCCAATCAGGCCGTGTTGCAGGCAGCCCCTGGCGGGGGAACAACTTTGACGGCTGCCTTGCTGGTGGGCAAGCACATCACCATTGCTCATGTGGGCGATAGCCGTGCGTGTTATGTTTACCCCGAGGGGCGCCTGCAGGTGCTCACTCGAGACCATTCGCTCGTCAAACGTCTGGAGGAATTGGGCCAGTTAACCGAGGAAGAGGCGGCGGTCCACCCGCAGCGCAATGTATTGTATCGTGCCCTGGGCCAAGGCGAGCCGTTGGAGCCGGATGTTTTCCAAATTCCTTTGCCCAAGGCGGGCCATTTGGTGCTGTGCTCGGATGGCCTTTGGGGCGTGGTGCCCGCCGAGGAGTTCCTCGCCATCGTGCAGGAAGCGGCGACCCCACTGGAGGCCTGTGCCCGTTTGGTGCACCAGGCCAACGAGCGAGGTGGGCCGGACAACATTTCCGTGATCGTACTGCGCTTTGGGGAGGCAGTTGGATGGAGGTAAAGAGGCCCTTGGATGCGGTTTGGGACAACTATTACACGCTCCTTGGCGTGCCCCGAGATGCCACGGCGGAGGAGCTCCAGCGGGCCTATCGCCTGGCGGCACGCCGTTTTCATCCGGATCGCAACCCTTCGCCTGAGGCCACAGAGCAGTTCCTCCGCATTCAAGAGGCCTTCGAGACGCTCAGAGACCCCAAGCGGCGGGCCCGTTATGACCGCAAGTTGCCGGCGTTGGCCGAGGCTGAAGACCTGGTCACCTTGCGCTACCAGGTCAGTTTGCCGCATCTCCCGCTTCTCCAAGAGCCTTTGGTGCTGTATTTGATGCTCACCTTGCAGCCTGTGGCCGAGCGCACCGAGGAGTCGGTTTTGCTCAACCTGGTGCTGGTACTGGATCGCTCGACTTCCATGAAGGGCTCCCGGATGGCAGCTCTTAAACAGGCGACGACGGAAATTGTGGAGCAACTGGGCGAAGGGGATGTGATTTCCCTGGTGGCCTTTGATGATTGGGCCGAGGTGCTCGTGCCGGCGACGCCGATGCAGGGACGAGATCAGGAGCGTGTGTTGGCCGCTGTGCGGCGGCTCAACCCGCGGGGGGGAACGGAAATCCGGCGGGGCCTGGAAACCGCCTACGAGCAGGCCCTGCGCTATTATTCCCCGGAGCGGGTGAATCGCGTTTTGTTGATCACCGACGGGCATACCTACGGCGACGAGGCGGCCTGTCTGGAGTTGGCCCGCAAGGCGGCGGCCCAGGGAGTCGCCATCGACGCTTTGGGGATCGGGAGTGATTGGAACGACAATTTTTTGGTAGAGTTGACCAGGATCACGGGGGGGATTTGCCAGCATATCGCGCAGAGCAGCGATTTGGTCGCCGTGCTGCGGGAGCAGATGCGTGATTTGGGCCATATTCTGGCCGATGGGGTTGAAGTGTTTTTTTATCCGCCGGAAGGGGTGCATTTGCAGCAGGTGTTTCGCCTGACACCGGCGGCCGAGGCCTTGGAGCCGCGGTTCCCGTTGCCCTTGGGGGCGTTGTATACCAATCAGCCGATGACTTTGTTGTTCGAATGGCAGATTGAACCTCTGGCCCTGGAACAGGCTCAACGTGCAGCGCGCCACTTCACCCTGCCCGCGGAGTTCGTGTTTGCCATTCCCTCCCGCGCCCAACCTTGGCATCGTTTGGCTTTTCGGCTCCGATTGCCCATCAAAGAGGAGGTGCCCGATTTGCAGCCGCCGCCTGTGTTGGTGGAAGCGGTCAACCGGGCCACTTTGTATCGCCTGCAGGAAAAAGCCCGCCAGGACGCCGAGGCGGGCCGTTGGCTGGAGGCCACCCGCCGTTTTGAGGATCTGGCCACCCGTTTGCTGATGAGCGGCGAGGTGGAGATGGCGCGCACCGTGCAACGGGAACTGGCGCGATTGCGGCGCACTTCGCGTCTTTCGCCCGATGCAGCCAAGACCATGCGTTTTGGCACCCGGGCCCTGTTGCCGCCACCGCAACTCTTGAATGAGGAGCGTGGGGGATGAATGTCTGCACGCATTGTGGTCAAACGTTGCCTTTTGGCACGCTGTTTTGCCCTGAGTGCGGCGCCCCGTTGCTGGAGCAGGGAAGCACCACCCAGAACTTGCACCGCAACCATTATGGAACGGTGTCGTCGGCGGCCGAGCCCAAGCCAGAGCCCAGCGGTGCGGTGGCCCGGGTGGAGTTGCATCTTCCCAACGGCCAGGTGGTGACTCTGCGCGGCACCGGGGAATGGACCTTGGGCCGCCAGATTGACACCAGGGCCGTGGATGTGGATTTGACATCCCACGGCGGATATGAGCACGGAGTCTCTCGGGTGCATGCTGCGTTGCGGGTCACCCCCGACGGGGTTTTCCTGATCGACCTCCAATCTTCCAACGGCACTTTCCTCAACGGACTGCGGTTGCGCCCCCATGTCCCCTACCCGTTGCGGCATCAAGACAAGGTCCTGTTGGGGACTTTTCCGCTGCAGGTGTTTTTGTTCACGACCTGAAGACCTCACCGTTTTTGGAGGGACGCGATGCCTACCTTGTTGTTGCATCTGCCCAACGAAGAACCCATTGTGGGCGAAGTGGACGACCTCCCTTCGCCGCAAGATACGCTGATTGTGCTCAAGAACCCTCGACGACGGGATGGCAAAGATGTGCATTACATCGAACCCGAGGTGACCACGGTGCTTTTCCCCATCAATCGGGTCACATTGATTGAGGTGTTGCCCTCCCTCGAGGAACAGGAAATCATCGGCTTTGTGCGTGAATAAGCGGAAGGAGGGATGATGCAGGAAAAGCGGCACTATCGGATTTTGGTGGTGGACGATGAAGAACGCATGGTGCGCTTCATCCGGCTCAACCTGGAACACGATGGCTTTGAGGTGCTGGTGGCCTTCAATGGCCGCCAGGCGCTGGACCGTGTCCGGGAAGATTTACCAGATTTGGTGCTGTTGGATGTGATGATGCCCGAAATGGACGGATTTGAGGTGTTGAGCCTGTTGCGGGAGTTCAGCGACGTGCCTGTGATCATGCTCACGGCCCGCAGCACAGAGGAGGACATCGTGCGGGGATTGAATCTGGGAGCCGATGATTACATTACCAAGCCGTTTAGCCCGCGAGTGTTGGTGAGCCGTGTACGGGCGGTGTTGCGACGGGTGGAAGCGGCGCGCGGCACAGTGTCGGGCGTCATCGAAGTGGACGATCGGCTGAAGATCGACTTCGACCGCCGCGAGGTGTGGGTGGAGGGCAAGTTGGTCAAACTGCGCCCCACCGAGTACCGCCTGCTTTACCATCTGGTGCAAAATGCCGGACGGGTGCTCACCTATGAGCAGTTGCTGCGCAAGGTGTGGGGCTATGAGTACGGCTCGGAGCATCACTATGTACGGCTCTACATCAACTATCTGCGCCAGAAACTGGAGGAGAACCCGTCCAATCCCAAATACATCCTCACCGAGCGGGGTGTGGGGTATCGGTTCGTCGATTTTCGCCGTTTGCGGCAACAACAAGCCTCGTCGCAAAACCAGGAGGGAGATACGGCCTCCAGGGGGTAATACTGGAAAAGAATTGAAAAAGCAACGGCGCCTCTTGCAAGCGCCGTTTTTTTATCAGCCCCCGATGATGGGGCCACCTGCTCTCCTTTGGCGTCCTGCTTCACCGGCGCGGGAGATGTTGGCCACGCTGAAATGTTCATCCCGCGAAAGGCAGTCAAGGGTGCACTTTTGATGAAACGCTAATTTTTCTCTGATGCATCTCTAACAAAAAGGCGCTATGTTAAGAGTGCCGCAAGGGTTGAGACGGCCATTCTCCCCTCCGCTGAGGGGATAAAAGGAGGTGAGATATGACGCTGACCAGGTGGGAACCCTTCCGCGAATTGATGACGCTCCGGGAAGCCATGGATCGGCTCTTTGACGAGGCCTTCACCATGCCGCTGCGCTTGACCGACGGTGCGGGGTTGTTGCCGCTGATCGACATGTACCAGACGCCTGAAGCGGTGGTGGTCAAGGCTACCATGCCGGGTGTGAAGCCGGAAGATCTGAACATCACGGTGCAGGGTGATGTGTTGACCATCAAGGGTGAGGTCAAGGCTGAGGAAGAGGTAAAGGATGCCACTTACCACATCCGTGAGCGCCGCTTTGGCACTTTCACCCGCACCATCCAGCTGCCGGTTCCCGTGGTGGCCGACAAGGCGCAAGCCGAATTTGAGAACGGCATCCTGACTTTGACCTTGCCGAAGGCCGAGGAAGTGCGGCCCAAGACCATCACCGTCAAGGCGAAGAAATGATCCATCCCGCAGCCAGGCTCACCGGGGAGGTCTATCCTCCCCGGTATTCCTTACTTGTGGAGAGAGAACCATGCCCCACTACACCTTTCGTTGTGAGGAATGCGGAATCGTTTTTGAGCGTTATTATTCTTTCCAGGAGTCTTTGGAAGGTATCCAGTGCCCTCAGGGACATGCTCGTGTCGTGCGCCTTTATCGCCCTCCGGCCATTGTCTTCAAGGGGAGCGGTTTTTACGTGACGGATCACGGCCGAAACAACGGTAATGGGCAAGGCCCTAAATCGTCCGAAAAGAAGGTCACTCCATCTGAGGAGAAGACGGTCAAAGGCGAAGCCAAGGCTCAGGCGACGCCTCAGGCAGCGTGATTCCCAGGTCCGATAAGAAGCAGCGGATGCGGCGGAGGAAGTTTCCGCCGCGTTATGTTTTCCCCGGCCGGCGGTTCTCGAGCATAATCAAAAGAACGGAACCAAAAACGGCTTGTCGGAGAGCATAGAAGCGGATATGCGTATCGGTTTTGTGTCCACCCGGATGGCTGGCACCGACGGAGTTTCATTGGAGACCCGCAAGTGGGCGGCGATCTTTCGCCGTTTGGGCAGTGTGGTGGTGCCCAACATCTTCGACTTTTCTCAGACGGCACCGGGTATCACCCATCGGAACGCGGATTTGCGGCGTGCGTTGCCATTGAACGACCAGCATCTGTTGATTTTGCAGCCGACCCGGGTAGTGCGCCGTAAAGGCATCGAATTGGCCCTGTCCCTGGTGTGCCAATTGCGCCGTTGGCCCAACCGGCGTCGGTTGCTGAACAAGGAACCTGTGTTGACCATTTCGCACCATGCCAGCGATGAAGACTGGGGGTATCTGGAGGAATTGCGCGCCCTGGCGCGACGCTGGCGGGCCCCGTTGTATTACGCGGCGGCGCATGGTGGAGCGCAATTATCAATTGGCCCGTGAACACTTCTCCTATGAGGCGGTATTGCCCGTGTTGGCCGATTTGTTGGAAGGGAGGTCTTGCCTGAGCAGGGTACCGCGACCGTGTCGTTGTCGGTTGGAAGGGGATACGGGGCCGAGCCGTTTCAGGGGAAAGACAGCGTAAATCCCGGCGCAGAGCGATTTGTGGAACATGGATGGCGCAGGGGGGAGCAGCATGCGCACTTGAGGCCTGGTGAGCCATGCTATAATCCAGCCAACCGGTAGGGAACTTTGCGCTTGGGAGACAATGGTGACGGGATTATGGGCCGTGGCTTTGCTGTGGATAGGCGCTGGAGGGGTAGGGCTGATTTATGGCACCCGTCGTCACCGTCGTGGCGCGTGGTGGCTTTCGGCGTTGGTGGCCCTGCTCGCCTTTTTCGTGGGCGGTGGTTTGGGCGCACCGGCCCGTCCCGTAGGGTGGGCTTTCCCCTGGCAAGGGGCAGGCTTGGGGGGTGGGGGTCCTGAGTGGGTGGTTTCGGCGGAAAACTGGCCCTGGTTTCTGCTGGCGTTGAGCCTTCCGGCCGCGGCCTTGCTCTCCGTGGTGGGGTATGCCGCAGAACGGCCCCACGGACGCATCTGGGCCGGCGTGCTGGCCCTGGGCGGCGTGGTCTCGTTGGGGGCTTTGGCGGGCAATCCCCTGACTTTGTTGTGGGTCTGGGTGTTGTTGGACGGTGTGGCGCTCACGGCAGCGTTGATTGACTCGCGGGCCGAAAAACATTCCCAGGCGGTGGCGGTGGCGTGGGGGCGCAGTGTCGGCTGGTTGGGCTTGCTGGGGAGCCTCTTTGTGCCGGCGTCCACCGCGGCGGCCCTTTTGACCTTTGCGGTGATGTGGCGTCTGGTTTGGCAACTTTGGGATGTGACGGCGGATCAGGTCCAGGGTGCTCTTCGAGGCTCAGGAGGGCTTTTGCGGCGCAGCCAGATATTACTCACGCTGATGGCCTTGCGTTTCTGGCCCTCTGGGGTTGAGGGCGTGGCGTTAGGGTTCATTGGGGCATTGGCCCTGGTAGGGGCATTGGTGGTGGCCTTTGGACCGCCGCCACGGGCGGGCGACGGTGTGGGGATGGCGTTGGGGGCGTGGGCCGTGTGGGCCGCTGCCCAGGGCCAACGGGATGCCCTCGTCGCTCTGGCGGCCCTGGCCATAATGTGGGGCGTGTTGGCCGATGCGGGCGCAGGTGGGGGGTGGCTCACCTGGCCGGCTTGGGGGGTGTTGTTGGCCTCATTGGCCTTGTTGCCTGGATCGCCGGGCGGGGCCGTGCGGGCCCTGTGGCTTCGCCTGGGGCCGAGCGCGCGAATGGCGCTCTTTGGGGCCTGGCTGTTGCTCGGCGTGGGCGTGGGAAGGCACCTCTGGCGTGCGAACCGTCAAGGTCGGGGGACGGCCCTTCCCGTGGGCGCTCAGGGCGCGTATCTCCTGGGTTTGGCTTTGCCGGGCGTGGCAGCCCTTCGCTGGAGCCTTTCGCTGAGGAATGGCGGTCTGGTGGGGTGGGCCTGGCTGGCCCTGGCGTTGGGGGCTGGGGTATGGTTCGGCGTGCGCCGCTGGCGCCAACGCTGGCCTGTCGCCAGCGAACCAGGCCCATGGAGACGCGGGAGCCAACGGGCGCATCAAGCCCTGGCAGATACCCTCTGGTCGCTGTACCGGGGTCTGCAACGCAGCATAGCCTTTATCACGGCCCTGATGGAAGGGGAAGGCGGCGTGTTGTGGGCCATGGTGCTGCTGGGCGGATTGATCATCTGGATGACCAGGGGGGCACGATGAACGAAAACCAGGTGTTGGAGGTGATGGCCGCTGGGGCCATGGTCACGGCGGCGTGGGGGAGCCTGGTGGCCGCCCGGTGGCGGGTGTTGGTGGCCTGGCTGGCGGTCGCCCAGTTGGGGGTCTTCGCCCTGCTGTTGGGTGCCTGGCCGCCAGCGCAGGCGGCGGCCTGGCTGGTGGCCGGTTGGTTGACGGCGGCCATCCTGGGATTGAGCCAGCAGGCCGCCCCAGCGCAGCCGGAGTCGTTCGACCTGGGCGATACGGTTTTGCGCCTTGCTGTGGGTGTGTTGGGTATGCTGGTGGCACTGTCGCTCGCCCCCCAGGCATTGTCCTGGTTCCCCGGAAGTAGCCTGCCGCGCGTCTTTGGGGGATTGACCATGGTGCTGTTGGGGTTGATGCAGGTGGGCTTGAGCCATCATCCCTTGCGGGTGACGGAGGGTTTGTTGCTGGTGTTGGGTGGGTTTGGCGTGTTCTACGCGTTGTTGGAAACCTCATTGCTGGTCACGGCTTTGCTGGCGGTGTTGGAGATTGCCGTGGCTCTGGGATGTGGCTACATCACGCTGTTACTTGCCCCCGTTGGGGAGGAGCGGTGATGAAAGCGCCCTGGCTCTGGATGCTTCTCCCCGGATTGCTGGGGCTGGTGTTGCTGGTCTGGCGACCGCCTACCCGGCAAGGGGCGTGGTGGGCGGGGGCGTTGGGCTTCGTGCTGCTGTCCGTGGCTTCAGTGGTTCCCATTGAGGCAGCCGTGTTGTGGGGACGATGGGCCTTCCGGTTGGACGCCAGCATGGTCGTGCTGGGACGCCAGTTTGTGTTGCCCGATGCGGCCCGGCCATGGCTGATCATGCTTTACGCTGGGCTGGTGCTCTGGATGGCAGGGGCGTATGCCGCCCGCGCACCGGCGTACGCCCCCGGCCTAGCTCTGATGACGATAGCTCTGGGCGTGGGGGCTTTGGCAGTACGCCCTCCGTTGTACGCCGTGTTGCTGATGGCCATGGCCGCCTGGGGAAGTCTCCCCTTGTTGGTGCACCGGGAAGCGCCCCAGGCGCGAGGGGCGGTGCGTTGGTTGGCGTTTCAAACGCTGGCCGTTCCTCTGTTGTTGTACGCTGGCTGGTTGCTTTCCCTCAACCAGGGGGGCGGTGCAACGCCGCTCAGCCTGCGTGCGGTCGGGCTGTTGGGATTGGGCGTGGCCTTGCTGCTCGCCTTGTTCCCCTTCCATTCGCCTATCTCTCTCCTCAGCGAAGAGACCTCGCCGCACGCTTTGGTGTGGATTGTTTTGTTGACCACCGGGGTGGTGGGCACCTGGGCGATGGGGTTTCTCTATGGCCTGCCCTGGGTTCGAGAAGCCCGGGTTCTGCTCTGGTTGCGCACTGTGGGCGTTTTGATGTGGGCTTTGGGTGGGCTTATGGCCCCGTTTCAGCGTCATGCAGGTCGGATGCTGGGCTATGCCGTGCTGGCCGAGGCGGGCATGATGCTCGTGGCTTTGAGTTTGCCTGCTCAGGAAGGCGTGCCCTTGTTCTTCCTCCTCTGGGTGGTGCGCCTTGTGGCTTTGGCGCTTTGGGGGACTGGCTTGGCGAGGTTGCGCATCGTTGGTGGCGGGTTGGCTTTTCGGGGTTTGTTGGGCTTGGGCAGGGCGTATCCGTTGGCGTCGGTGAGCGTGGTGGTGGCAGCGTTGACCCTGGCCGGGGTACCATGGTTGCCTGGATTTCCCACCCGCATGGCGTTGTGGGAGGCCCTGGCTCGTACTTCCCTCTGGGCGTTAGGAGGGGCTTTGTTGGGAACAGGGGGGTTGGTGGGTGGGGCTTTTCGTCTGGTAGGGGGGTTGTTTACGGGGGCTGGAGAGCAGGAGACGCCCACGGAGCGCAAATTTGCCTGGGGAGATGTTTTCCCTTTGGGCATGACGCTGTTCCTGGTCGTGTTGGGTGGGCTTCTCCCGGATTTGTGGGTGGTTCCTCTGATCGAGATAGTTCAACGGCTCTGGTTGCAATCGCCGGGGCCGTGATTGCCCCGTGCTATAATGGCGGCGAACAAACCCGCATGATGGATGAGGTGCGTCGATGGCGGAGTTTAATCCCGAACAAATTCTCCAGCGTATGGAGTGGTTGGAGCAAGAGCGCCGTAAGGATCGGACGACCATTGCCTCCTTGCAGGAGCGATTGGTGGCATTGGAAGGTGAGTTGCGTGGGGCGCGTGATGAGGTCAAGGGGTTGAACGATGAGGTGGCACACCTGAAAGCCATGCTGGCCAAAATGGATCACCTGGAAGCCAGGCTGGCAGAACATGAAGAAGCCGCTGCTGCGCGACTGGCGGAACAGGAAGAGCGGATACAGGCCTCGTGGAAACCGGAAGTGGAGTGGCTGAAGCAACAGGTGGAGGACTTGCAAACCGACTTCAAGCGATTGGAGCAGGAGGCCCGGAAATGGCCCTCTTTGGAATCCCGCCTGGCAGAGACCAAAGACACCTTTAATCAGGTCAATCGTCGGTTGGCTGAAGTGGAATATCGCATGGGAGCCATCGACGAACTGCGGGAGGAGCAGCAACGCACGGCGCGTTTGTTGCAAGAGGCGCAGGACCGCGAGACCCGGCGTCTGAGCGACCTGCAAGGCGAGGTCAGCGCCCTGCGGAAGCGTCTGGAGGAGCGGCTGGGGCAGTTGCAGTTGCTCGGCGAGCAGTTACAGAAAGTGGAGATACGCATCGGCGAATTGCGGGCTGCCGAAGATGCGCGCTTGCAGGAGCAGCAGGAGTTCATCGAGAGCCAGATGCGCCAGCAGATTGACCGTGAACGGATGTGGAAGCAGTGGGAAGCCCGCTTTGGGGAAATCGAGCGTCTCTCCCAGCAAATGGAAGCCCATGTGGAGGCGTGGCAGGAAACATTGCGCAACTTGCGGCAGGCCGAACAACGCTTTGAGGAGATGACCGAGCGGCTCGATCGCCGCATCCGCGAGATTACCGAAATGCAGCGGCTCGCTGAAGACCGCTTCCGCCAGGAGTGGCACGCGTTCAAGGCGGACGATCAAAAGCGCTGGGCGAATTATGTCCTGGCCCAGGAGGAAAAAGGCCGCGATCTGGATCGCCGCTTGGAGAAACTCCACGCCGATTTGGCCCGCCTCCAGGAACAAGCCCAGATGTTGACCGACCTCCTGAACATGAGCGACGAGCAGACCCGCAAGCGTTTGCAGGCGCTGGTTGCCCTGGCTCAGGAGTGGCTGCAGGATTACGAGCGCACACTGAAGGCGTTGCGCTGAGGTTAAGGCGAGGCCTGCCAGACCCAACGCCCGCCCACCATCGTGGCCAGAGGGCGTTGGGAGGGGAGGGCTTCAGGGGGCAATCGAAAGGGATCGTGCCGCAAAACGATGAGATCCGCCGCATAGCCTGGGGCTAGTCGCCCGAGGTGGTTTTCCCATCCGGCGGCATAGGCCGGACCGGTGGTGTAGGCAGCCAGGGCTTGCTGGAGGGAGAGCCGCTCTTGGGGATACCAGGCCTGCTCCGGGGTGTCCAGAGGCGCCCGTTGCACGGCGGCGTATAGCCCCAGCCAGGGGTTGGGCGCTTCGACCGGCGCATCGGAGCCGAAAGCAAGCACGGCGCCCTGGTTGCTGATGCTGCGCCAGGCGTAGGCCGTAGCACAGCGTTCGCCCCAGGCGCGTTGGGCAAAGGGGCGGTCGCTGAGCGCGTGGAAGGGTTGCATGGAGGCGATCACTCCCAGCCTCCCGAGGCGGGGTACATCTTGCGGATGGAGCAACTGGGCGTGTTCGAGGCGGTGGCGGAGAGGGGGGAGCCCCTGGGCGCGTTCGTAGGCGCGCAGGTGTTCGTACGCGTTGAGCACTTCGTGGTTGGCCCGGTCGCCAATGGCGTGGATGGTCAGGCTGAGGCCATGCGTCACGGCACGGCGGGCAAAGGCCAGGATAGCCTCGGCATCCAGCAGCAACATGCCTCGCTCTCCGGGGCGATCCGTGTAAGGCTGGAACATGGCGGCTGTGCGTGGACCCAGAGCGCCATCGGCAAAGGCTTTGAGTCCGCCGAGGCATAGCCAGTCGTCGCCGAAACCGGACCGCAGGCCGGCCTCGATGAGCGCATCCAAGGCCTCGATGGGGAGGTTTTTGAGTACGCGCAGGCGCAGTTCGCCCCTTTCGTGTAGCCGTTGCAGGGCGCGGAAGGCCGGAACGCGATCGAAATCGTGCACGCTGGTGATGCCCAAGCCCCACAGGGTCTCTTGGGCGTGGCGCAGGGCGGCGAGGGTTTCCTCTTCCGTGGGCGGGGGGATGATCTGAGAGGCCAGACGCATCGCCCCTTCGAAAAGCAGGCCATTGGGGCGCCCCTGGTCGTCGCGGCCGATGCGTCCGTTGGCCGGGTCTGGGGTTTGGGCGGTGATGTGGGCCTGGGCCAGTGCTGTACTGTTCACCCAGGCGGCGTGCAGCGATTGGGCTGTCAGATACACCGGATGATGAGGAGCCACTTTGTCCAGATCGGCGGCCGTAGGAAAGGCATCCCCCCAGTCGTTTTGGTTCCAGCCGTGGCCCAGGATCCATTGGCCGGGTGGGGTCAGGCGTGCGCGTTGAGCGACGCGCGCCAAGCAGGCCTCTTTGGTGGTCGTGGCGCAGTCCACTTTGCGCAGGTTGAGCGCGTAGTGTCGCAGATGGATGTGGGCGTCGGTCAGCCCGGGGAGTACGGTGGCCCCGCCCAAATCTTCTTCCCGCTGGATGCAGGTGGCATAGGCCTCCCGCAGGTCTTCTTGACGACCTATGGCCTGGATTTTGCCCTGGGGGCCAATGAGCAGCGCCTCGACCACCGGTTGGGTGGCGGAGAAAGTATAAATCCGGGCGTTACTCAGCAATTCCATGGGGTACACTCCTTGCGCTGGCGTTGTGTGGCAGCCATCGGGCCGTTTTTTGACCGGAGAGCCGCTGCCTTCATCTCTCCTCGCCGGGTTCAACATATCACATCAAGCGCCATAAGGCAATGCAAGTCGCTTGACTCAACTTAGGGTACAATCAAAACCATGCAGAGGGTGTGGTGGGTTTTGCGTTTTCGGCGCCGACGGGAACAGGCCCCTGCGCGGCGTCGGCAGCATCGCTGGGGACAGTGGGCCTGGACGTTGGTGACCCTGGCTGTGTTGGGGGTTTCGCTGGTGACGCCGTTGGCGGCCTGGTTTTACGCTCAGGTGACGGCGGATTTGCCGTCTCCCGAGGCCCTGGCGACCTGGGTGGCGTTCCCTCAAGGGCGGATTTACCGGGTAACGACCATCACCGACCGCCGTGGCGAACCGCTGGGGCGGTGGAACACCCCCTCTGGGTTGTACTTGCCCCTGTCGGCCTTCCCCCCAAAGGTGGTTCCCGTGTTTCGGGCGGTGCTGGCCGCGGCCGATGAGGTGAGCGACCCGGCTGAGGCGGTGGCTCGGCGCCTGGTGCGTGGCTGGCTATTGCCTGAGGACCGAGAGGGGAGGTTTGCGACCTGGCGGGTGGCCCTGCTGGCTCGCCAGGTGCGCCAGAGATACGACGACGACACTCTGTTGACCTGGTATCTGAACACCGTGCCCCTGGGCAATGAGGCCTATGGGCTGGACGCGGCGTCGCGCTGGTACTTTGGTCATGGTGCACGGGAATTGACGCTGGATGAGGCGCTCACCCTGGCCGTCGTCGCCCTGGCGCCGGACATCAACCCTTTGTCTAGCCCGGCGTTGACCCAGGAGCGACGCGACGCCTGGGCCACCCGGCTGGTTGAGGCCGGAGTGTTGACCTCTGAGGAAGCGCAGCAGATCGCCGCTCGGCCCCTTTCTTCTCCCCTGGTACCGTCGGCTTCTTCTTTGCCCTGGCTGGCGCGCTTGGCGCTGCAACAGGCCGTGGAGGCTCTGCACTGGCCTGCACCCAGCAGGGGCCTGATGTTGCGCACCTCGGCCGACGCTGATCTACAGCAACAGGCTCAGTGCCTGGCTCAGGCCGTGATCGATGCCCAGGCGACGGACGATTGCGAAGCTGCCCGCCTTCTGCCGGCCTCGGCGTTCCGGGAGCCGCTTTCCGGGGGGCGGGCAGAGGCGGTAGTGCTGGATACTGCCACCGGGCATCTGTTGGCTTTTGCAGGGTATCCGGGAAAAGATTGGGAAACCTACCCTCTGGGGATGGCCCTGGCCCCTTGGGTTTATCTGACCGCCTTTAGTCGGGGCCTGTCCCCGGGGGCCCTGATTTGGGACATCCCGGCCACGCTGCCCCCGGGGGTGGAAGCGAGCAATCCCGACGGGGTGTTCCACGGCCCCCTCTCTCTGCGCATGGCCCTGGCTAACGGTTACACGGTGCCCGCTTTGGGGTTGGTCGCTCAGTTGGGCGGCGATACCGTTTTCCAGACGGCCCGTCAGGCGGGGCTGGTCGGCCTGCCCGTGACGGATGGAAGCCAGGTGTATGCCTGGCTGCTGGGCGAGAAGGGGCACCTGAGCCTGTTGGATATGGCTTATGCGTTGACCCCTTTGGCCACTTTGGGGACGCTCCTCGGTGAGCCGATAGGGCGCCGGGCCCAACCTCGCCCTCCGGCGCTGCTGGAAGCCAAAACGGCTGCGGGCCAGATTTTGCTGGGGTGGGAAAAACCGCCACGCCGCACGGTGCTGAGCCCCGGGTTGGCCTATCTGGTCACCCATGTGTTGCGCGACGCCCCGGCCCGTTGGTCGGCCTTTGGGCACCCCAACCCCCTGGAAATCGGTCGTCCGGTGGCGGCTTTTGTGGGGCAGGCGCGTCAGGGGCAGGTGGTGTGGGTGTTCGGCTACACGCCCCAGCGGGTGGTGGCCGTGGTGGTGGCCGTGCCTCAAGGGGAGGCGCGAGCTGCCGCGCTGGCGCTTTGGCATGCCCTGGCCCAGTACGCTCTGGCCGACCTTCCCGTCAAGGATTGGGTAACGCCGCCCGAGGTGAGCACCATGACGGTGTGCTATCCTTCGGGCTTGTTGCCGACGGCGGAGTGCCCCACGGTGGTGAATGAAGTGTTTCTCTCGGGGAATGAACCCACATCGCCGGATACGCTCTATCGCCGTCTGGCTGTGAATCGCGAGACGGGCCGGCTGGCCACGGTGTTTACCCCGCCGGAACTGGTCGAGGAGCGGGTGTTTCTGCAGGTGCCCCCAGAGGCCCGTTCGTGGGCCGAAGGGCTGGGGGTTCCGCTGGCACCGCAGGCCTACGATCTCATTGTGCCCCCCAATCCGCCGCCTCAGGCAAGGTTGACTTCCCCCGCGCCCTTTGCCTATGTGGGCCAAAAGGTGGTTTTGGAAGGGACGGCCACAGGGGAAGGCTTTACCGGTTATGGGGTGCAGGTGGGGGCAGGGATCAACCCGCAAACCTGGGTCACGGTGGCCCAGGGAGATCAGCCCGTGGAGCAAGGGGTTTTAGGTTCCTGGGACACTTCCGATTTCCCCGCAGGGTTGTACACGGTGCAGTTGGTGGTCACCACCCAGGGCCAGCGCGTGTTCAGCCACACCTTGCCGGTGGTGGTGGATCGCACGCCTCCCCGGCTGTTGATTTTGTACCCCCCTTCGGGAGAGCAGGTGGCTTACCAGGCTGGAGAAGTTTTGCTGGTCAAGGTGCACGTGGAGGATGCTTACGGCGTGCGGGTGGTGCGCTTGCTGGACAACGGACGGCCTGTGATGCAGACCACGGAGCCCCCGTTTACCCTGGTGTGGCCGTTGCGCCTGGGAGAGCATGTGCTTACCGTAGAGGCCCTGGATCAGGCAGGAAACCGCGCCAAAGCCGAAGTGCGCGTGCGGGTGGAAAAGTAACACCAGCGTGTCGGAAAGCCAGAGAAAAACAAAACTCCCCATTTGTCAAATAACCGGATGGGGAGATTTTGACAGTCGGGGCGGGCGGATTTGAACCGCCGACCTCACGGACCCGAACCAAGTGTCAAATTCCAATTGGAAACAGGGGAAGCCTTCTCGTGCTCCCTGCTCACATCTTGCAACACAATGTGAAGATAATGCTGGCTCATATCCAGCGTCGAATGCCCCAGTAAGCGTTGGAGGGCATACACGTTCCCGCCGTTGCGCAGAAATTGAATGGCAAAAGTATGCCTGAACCGATGAGGGTAAACTTTGAAAACTCCCGCCCTGTTCCCAATTCTGTAGAGGGTCAGCCGTACGGCATGGCGGTCCAGGGGACGGCCTTTGTCGCTTGCAAAAAGAGGGGTGCGGCTAAATTTTTGGGAGCGAGGTTGGATGCCTCGCTCCTCAAGATATGCTAAGATGGCCTGGGCCGTTTCGGAGGAAAAGGGGATGACCCGCTCTTTGCTTCCTTTGCCCCGGACGAGGACGGTCTGCTCCTCAAAATTGATGTCCCGGATTTCAATTTTCCCTGCTTCGGAGGCTCGTACTCCTGTATCCAGCAGAAAAA
>DUEP01000039.1 GCA_011176535.1 Anaerolineae bacterium
GCGGCCCGTCGGCGTCAAGAGGCTGAGCAAACTGCCTGACTACGCCTCTGGGCCTCCTCAATCCTCTTGTCAAAGTGCCCCAGCCGTTCGGCCGGCTATGTGGCTTTGCCCGTCGGCCACTCATTTAGCGGAAACTAAAGCTTTCCTGTTGAAAAAATGGAAGGAATGCGGCCAGGAGGGTAGGGATAGTCCAGGGGCCTTTCTTCCAAAAACGACGACGTTGAGCCTTTGTTACCCCGGCAGGAGTGTATGTTCAGGGGCGAAAGCACGGAGAACGGATGGGAAGGCGTTAAGCACCTTTGCAAAAGCAGTATACGCTTTAGGCGACAAAAGTCAACTTGTGCCTCTAAGCGCCCTTCGTTTTGGAAGAGGGTGGCCCTTTGGTTGGCCGGGAAGGGTTCCCTCGTTTCCTTGGCTTTCTCCTTGACACGCCTCAGGCTCTCGGTTACAATTTGCGCGCCAACACAAGGGCCTGTAGCGCAGTTGGGAGCGCGCTTCAATCGCACTGAAGAGGTCGCGGGTTCAAGTCCCGCCAGGTCCACCTGGGCAAACGCCTGAAAATATGGTACAATCGCATCGCTTCTGTGGGCCCGTAGCGCAGTTGGGAGCGCACCTCAATGGCATTGAGGGGGTCGAGGGTTCAAGTCCCTCCGGGTCCACCACATCACACCCGGTTTGTACGCCGGGTGTTTCGTTAGCCAGAAGGCTTTGAGAGCCGAGGGAAACTTTCAAAGCCCGATGTATGTGCCCGGCAGGAGTAGTAGGCTATCGGTCCAGCGAGCCGGGGAGGGTGCAAGCCCGGCAGGGTGCCCGACCGAGCGCCAGGAAGGCCGAACTCGCCTGCCTGCTCCGGTAAGGAGCAAGGGCCTGCGGGCGAAGCGCCTGTACGGAGCGAAGACGCAGTGCCTGTGCTGAGTCAGAGCGAAGTACGGCGTGGGTAGTCCGCAGCGGGGTCCGCCCGTTAGCGCGGCAGAGGGGTCGGGGTGGGCAAGCCCCCCGACAAGCAGGGTGGTACCGCGGAGGTAAAGCCTTCGTCCCTGAGGGGCGAAGGTTTTTTGTTTTCTGCCCGTGGCTTGGAGGAAACCGCCCGCGCCCGGCTCTTTGTGCAAATCATAACACTTAATCCTAAATCGCACCTTTGGGGAGGTTCTTCATATGGCCCGTGCTTACAATCCTTCCGAAATCGAAGCCAAATGGCAAGCCAAATGGGAGGCCGATGGCCTGTACCAAAGCCACATTGACTCCAACAAGCCCAAACATTACGCGCTGACCATGTTTCCCTACCCCTCGGGGCGGCTGCACATTGGGCACTGGTACGCCATGACCCCCTCCGATGCCCGCGCCCGCTTCATGCGCATGCGGGGCTACAATGTGCTCTTCCCCATGGGGTTTGATGCTTTTGGCCTGCCCGCCGAGAACGCGGCCATCAAGACCGGCATTCACCCCAAAGTGTCCACCTACCGCAACATCGAGCACATGCGCAAGCAGTTGCGCAGCATGGGGGCCATGTTCGATTGGCGGCGCGAGGTGGTCACCTGCGACCCGGAGTACTACAAATGGAACCAGTGGTGGTTCATCCAGTTTTACAAACACGGCCTGGTGTATCGCAAAAAGTCGCCGGTGGATTGGTGCCCCACCTGCAACACCACTCTGGCCCGCGAGCAGGTTATCGGTGAGGAGCGGGTGTGCGAGCGTTGCGGCACGCCGGTGATCAAAAAGAACCTGGAGCAGTGGTTCTTCCGCATCACCGACTACGCCGAAGAACTCAAGCGCTTCGATGGGCTGGACTGGCCCGAGCGGGTGAAGACGTTGCAGCGCAACTGGATCGGCGACCGTTCCGAGGGGGCGACGGTGATCTTCCGCACCGAACAGGGGCATGAGTTGGAGGTGTTTACCACCCGGCCCGACACGCTCTGGGGCGCCACCTTCATGGTCATCGCGCCGGAGCATCCCGTGTTGGATGAAATCGTGCCGCCGGAGCACCGGGAGGCCATCGAGCGGTATCGCTTCCAGGCAGCCCGGGTTTCAGACATGGATCGGATGGCCGAAGAACGGGAAAAAACTGGCGTGTTCACCGGGGCCTATGCCATCAACCCGGTCAATGGCGAGCGGATCCCCATCTGGGCGGCGGACTATGTGCTCATGTCTTACGGGAGCGGGGCCATCATGGCCGTGCCGGCCCATGACCAGCGCGACTTCAAGTTCGCCAGGAAGTACGGCTTGGAAATTCGGCCGGTCATCTTCCCGCTGGATGAAGACGGCAACCCGGTGCTTTTGGATGCCGCGACCATGACCGAAGCCTACCCCGGCCCCGGCGTGATGATGAACAGCGGCCCGCTGACGGGTACGCGCATCGTGAAGGCGAAAGGGTGGGATGACCCGGGCATCATGCGGGTCATCGAGTGGCTGGAGGAGCAGGGCTTTGGCAAGCGGGCGGCCAACTACCGCCTGCGTGACTGGTTGATTTCCCGGCAGCGCTATTGGGGCACGCCCATCCCCATGATTTACTGCGAGAAGTGTGGGTGGAATCCGGTGCCCGAGGACCAACTCCCTGTGGAATTGCCGGAAGATGTGGAATGGAGGCCCACCGGCGAGAGCCCCTTGAAGTTTCATCCCACCTGGAAGAAGACCACCTGTCCGGTGTGCGGTGGCCCGGCCGAGCGGGAAACGGATACCATGGATACCTTCATGGATTCCTCCTGGTATCACTTGCGCTACCTGGGTCCCTGGGAGAAGGACTGGCCTTTTGATAGGAAAGAATACGCTTACTGGTTCCCCGTGGACACCTACACCGGCGGCATCGAGCACGCCACCATGCACCTGCTGTATGTGCGCTTCTTCCACAAGGCAGCCCGCGATATGGGGCTGGTGGATGGCGACGAGCCGATGATTCAGTTGCGCAACCAGGGCATGGTGCTGGGGGAGCCGCGGGACGGACACTTCGTCACGGTGCGCGGGCACTGGCACGGCACGGCTTTCCATGCCGAGGCAATCGAGGCCCTGCCTTACGGCACGCCGCGTTCTCAGTGGCCTGCCTTCGGCAAGAGCGAAACCGAGGTGCGGGGTGAGGTGTACGCCCGGGATGAGACCACCCTCAAGGTGCGGGTCAATCCCTACGATCCAGAGGAAGACAAAGATGCGGTGGATCTGGTGGTGGTCCAGGTCACGCCGGAGACCCGGATCACCATTCCGGGCAAGGAAAATCCCCGTCACCTGGATTTGGTGTTCCACCTGGATGTGGAGAAGATGTCCAAATCCAAGGGGAACGTGATCGACCCCGACGATCTGGTGGCCCGCTATGGCGCGGATACGGTGCGGGCGTACCTGATGTTCTTCGCCCGCTGGGACCTGGGGGCGCCGTGGAACAGTCAAGGCATTGAAGGCACGGTGCGCTGGATTCGACGGGTGTGGAATCTGGTGTGGGAGACGGCCCAGGCCGAGCCGCCGACCCAGGCCCCGCCCGCCCGCGTGCTGCGTCAACTGCGCCGTAAGGTGCATCGGACGTTGCGGGCCGTGACCAGGGACTTCGAGAGCTTCGAGTTCAACACCATTGTGGCCGCGTTGATGGAATTGCTCAACGAGATACAGAAGGCGCGTCAGCAAGGCGCGGCAGGCACCCCCGAGTGGCGGGAAGCCCTGGACATCTACCTGCGGATGCTGGCCCCCATTGCTCCGCATATGGCCGAGGAGTTGTGGGTGGAGGCGTTGGGCAAGCCATACTCCATCCACACCCAGCCCTGGCCCGAGGTGGATGAAGAAGCCACCAAGGAGGAGGAGATCACCCTGGTGCTGCAGGTGAACGGCAAGGTGCGCGATCGCCTGGTGGTGCCGGTGGGCATCCCCGAGGAAGAGGCCAGGGCCCTGGCGTTGAAGAGCGAGGCAGTGCAACGCCATCTCAAGGGCAGGGAGCCGCGCAAGGTGATCTATGTGCCGAACAAGTTGGTGAACATCGTGGTGTAGTATCGCTTGTAACCGGGTAGGCTCCACAGCCTGCCCGGTTTTGGCTTGACCAGCGCCTCTTTGTCCATGATAAGGGCGTCTGCGACGCTTTTCCAATCCGGAGGCAAAGGATCCTGGAGGCCCATCATGCGCTTTGACGAGATGAACTGGATGGATGTGGAGGCCTACCTGCGTCATGACGATCGTCTGATGCTGGTGCTGGGGGCCTGTGAACAGCACGGCTATTTGAGCCTGCTCACCGATGTCAAGGTGCCCCTGGCCCTGGCCGATGCTGCCAGTGAGCGCACCGGCGTGCCTGTAGCGCCACCGCTGAACTTCGGGGCCTCGCCGTATTTTCTGGCCTATCCGGGCACCTTGAGCCTGCGCATTTCCACCCTGATGGATGTGGTGGAAGACTTGCTGCGCTCGGTGCATGGGTATGGTTTCCGGCGCGTGCTCATCCTGAACGGGCATGGGGGGAACATCCCGGTGCGGGGACGGGTGTACGAGGTGGTCAACACGCTGCCCGATTTGCGGGTGGCGTGGTACGACTGGTGGCTTTCCCACAGTGTGGAGATGGTGGCCGAAAAATACGGCTTACGCCCGGCCCACGCCAACTGGCTGGAGGCTTTCCCCTTCACTGTGGTGGCTGAACTCCCCAAAGAGGCGAAAACGCCGCCCGAGGTGCCGGGCGTGGTGGGGGCAAAGGAAGCCCGCCAGGTGTATGGAGATGGCTCTTTTGGTGGCCCCTATCAGGCTTCCCCAGAAGTGATGGAGGCGTTGTTCAACGAGGCGCTAAAGGATGTGTTGCGCTTGCTGGAGTTTGCCCATGGGTGAGGCAAGAAGCCCTGACCCGGATGATCGGTCAGGGCTTCGTTTTGCTGAAAAGGTCGTTCAGTACAAGCCCCACATGGCCATCGCGTCGTCTTCCATCATGGAGCGATCCCAGATTTCGGTGCCGAGTTCGATGGTGGTGGGCTTGCCGACGACCTGTTCCACTTTCTGCCGGGCCATTTCCAACAATGCGGGGCCATAAGGGCAGAAAGGCGTGGTCAGAATCATCACCACATTAGCCCCTTCATCGGTCACCTGGATGTTGCGGATCAGGCCCAATGCAATGATATCCAGCCCAATCTCGGGGTCTATCACAGTGCGGAGGGCCTTTAGGATCTCTTCCACCAGTTCGGGGTGGGTATCTTCCACTTCCCATTTGGGGCGATTGGATTTGGGTTCAGGGTTTTGCTTGGTTTGGTCGGAGGGTGGCATAGGAGGTTCCAGGTTCATCATGAGGCTTCTCCAATGGTAGGTTTGGGAATGCTGTAGGTGCACATTTGATCGCCGTCCAGGATGCATTCCACTTTTTCAGCAGGGATATCCAGCACACTGGCGATGAGGGTCTCATCCATGAGGCAAATTTCGGGGTGTTCCTGTCCTACCCGGTAGTAGGGGCAGGTCTTTTCGCGCAAAATGAAGCGATCCCCTTCGTCTTCCCACTCGACCGTAAAACCTTCGCGTTCCAGCAGGCGGGCGATCAGGTCGAGACGCTGGGCAGTGCCCAGCTTTTCCAGATCGATGCCCTCGGCGAGTTGGGCGGCGACTTCCTGGGCCATGTTGCGGAACAGGCTGGTCACGACCTCCTGAGGAAAGGTGGCTTTGAGTTGCTTGAGGAGTCGCACGGTGAGTTGGACATAGCGCGAGGGAAACTTTTCCAGACCGGCTTCGGTCAGGTAATACACCCGCCGTGGGCGTCCGATGCCGTGCCGCTGGTCCTCCCAGGCGATCAGCCCCTCGGCTTCGAGTTTGTTGATATGATGACGCACCGAGATGGGGTTGATGCCTACCGCCTCGGCGATTTCGTTGACGGAACAGCGTTGACGTTCCAGGAGCAGGCGCAAAATGCGCTCACGCGTTTCGCTCATACATCTGCCTTTTGCGTGGAAAAATGCCTTGGACAAGATTTTGCTCGCTAAAGTATAGCATGCTCTGCTCAGGCTGTCA
>DUEP01000040.1 GCA_011176535.1 Anaerolineae bacterium
GCCAAGAGAACGTACCAGGTTTTGCAAACGGTGAATGAAAAAAAACCGATCCTCCCTGGGCAGAATTTGCATGGCTACCATCCCAGCAAGAGGAGGACCGGCTATGCCAGCACTGGCCTACAGGGGAGAACCGTAAGGAAGCACGACGCCCTTTGGTCCAAACCCACTTGGAAACCCGAGGCATCCGCAAGACAGCCCGAATTTGGGGCACCTCCCGCCAGGTGGTGCGGAAGTGGGTGCGGCGTGATCGGCAAGCCGGAAACGCAGGCCTGGAAGAAGCACACCCCATGTCCTTGTGTGGCCGTTGGATGTGAAGGAAATACCGCACCAAGGCGCCTTAGGCACCCTACGGGTCACCCATTGGCGACGCCGCCGTCTCCCTGCCCACCAATGGACCGCCTGTGAGGGACGTGCCCGGCTCCGTTTCCCGGCCTACAGTTCCGCCCTGAATCGGACCCATGGTCTGGCCTTCCTCGTCTTGGTGGCCATGTGGCTACGGGCCCATGGCGTTGAAGCGCCCCGGGTCTTTCAGACAGACTGGGGCCAGGAATTCGGTGGAGATAACCCGGAACACACCCAACGCCTCTCTGAGCAGTTTCTTGCTCCCTTACAGGCCGGCTTAGCCCGCTATCCCAAGGGGCATAATGGCCAGGTAGAACGCAGCCATCGCACCGATGATGAGGCGTTTTATTGGCCTTATGCGCTGCGCATCCAGCCCCCTGAGGATCTCCTGCGCCATGCTGGGCGCTGGGTGGTTTTCTACAACATGCTCCGACCCCATTACGGTGCCGGGATGGAGGGGCGACCGCCTTTGACCGTTTTGAAGCACCTGGGCTATACCGGCCCGGATACGCTGACCGCCTTCCCCCCCTTTGCTCCTGGACACCATCAGTACTAACCTCCTCCTGGCTTGTGGCCCTCAGGAGGGTGGTCACGATCTCTTGACCTATTACACATGCCCTCCGTTGTCCCCCACGAAATGTGGGCCGCAACTTGACAACCGGGAACTTCAAGGGTAGAATATTTTCGGATTTTTCGGATCACATAAGGCGCCATGGTTCCCAAACTCACCCGCCGTCAACAGGAATTCCTCGGCCGCTTCCTCGACCTCTATCGCGAAGTTGAGGAACCCATTCACTACGCCGAGGTGGCGGAGCGACTGGGCATCGGGCGGGTGACGGCCTATGAAATGCTCCGGCTGCTCGAAGAGCGCGGGTTGGTGCGCTCCCGGTTCCACCTGCCCAAAGGGCGGCGCGGGCCTGGACGGACGGTGGTGCTTTTTTCCCCCACCGAGAAAGCCCCACGCGTGCTGCGCCAACTGGCCGGCGAAGCCGCTAACGGCGAGGACTGGGAGGCCATCAAGGCCCAGATTTTGACCCGGCTGCGCGAGGGAAAAGCCAAAGGCTATGAGCAACTGCTCAATGACCTGCTGGCCCGCCTGCCCGAACGGCGCAGCCCCCTGCGCTACATGGCCGAACTCATCACCGCCATCCTGCTGGCGCTGCGCTCGCTGCTCGAAGGCCCCTACGGTCGTCTGCTGCGCCAGCGCCTGCAACGCATCGGACTGCCCGGCGAGTTGGGCCTGAGCGCCCTGACCGGCTTAGGCATGGCCCTGGGCCTGGCCAAGCAGGTCAACCGCCGCGTGTCCACAGCCATCCTCGGCGAAACCCATCGCTTTCAGCGCACCATCCAGGAACTTTCCGACGAAAACCGACGCCGGCTGGCCGAGTTCGCCCGCGAGGTGCTGGGTATGCTCGAAAGCCATTAGCCAGGCTTGCCAGCCCCTCACGCCTCCTTCATCAGGAGGCAATTTTTGGAAAAACACTTTCGGTTTTTTCGGATACCCGCCACCCTTGTCGGAGAAGCGCCATGCCTCACTTTGCCGTCGAATTCTCACCGTATCGCTAATCATCCCGGCCTACACCGAGGCCCGCCAGGCCGCCCAACAGATGCCCCAGGCCGGCGGACAACTGGCCTTCCTGGCCCGGCAGATGCAGGCTGCCGGAGTGCAGCCCAACCCCCAACAGGTCCAGCAGATGCTGGCCCAAATCCAGGGTGAAGGGCAAAGCCTGACGCAGGACCTGCAGGCGCTGGCCGCCTTCTTCGCCGCCAGGGACGCGCCTTTGGCCTCACAGGTGCTGATGCCGCAGCAACAGGCGGCCCTGGTGGGACGGCTGAACTGGTGGCCGGCCAAACACCCGGTGGGCCACGGCGGCTTGTTCCGCCTGCTGGCCGAGCGGTTGCGGAAGTGACCTGCAATCCATCGCGTATCGGGCAGCAAAACCGCCCGATACGCGATGGTGCGCATCACCCTTTCTCAGGCTTATCGGACAGGGGGCTCCTCCGGCACCCGGTAAAGGGTCGCCCCGCCCACCTGAAGGACCGGGGCCAGGAATTGCTGGAACTTCCCCTCGGCCACAGGGTACGTGTTCCGCTCCAAGGCACCGACGACCACATAGCGAATGTGGTAACGCTGCAAAATCGCCCGGGCCTCAGGCCAGGAGCGGGTCGCATACAGCAGAGCGATGTCGTCCTGACGGGAGCCCATCTCGTTGGCCCCGCCGCGCCACTGCACTTCGTGCCCCGGCCAGCCCAGCACGCTCGGTTGGCCACTGAAAGTGCTGATGCGGGCGTACTGGGTGTAACTGCCGCCCACCGCCTCGGCCACCGCGCCTAAGGGCGCCTGTTGCAGATAGGCGATCAGGGCCCAATCGTCGGGCGACTGACGCTGCAGAAAGGCGCTGCCGTCCAGCGTCCAACCATCCGGCGGGTGGAAGTTGTTCGTGCGGCCGGGCACGGCCAGGACAGGGTACACCAGCCCGGCCAGGGCCGCCGCAGCCACTACCGCCTGGGCTGCCCGGGCCCAACGCCTCCGTCGCCGGAAAATCTCCGCCGTAGCCACGGCGGCCACCAAAGCCCACAACAGCCAGCCCTGATAGTAGAACTTGAACACGGTGTTCATCCGCGTGCCGAACTGGTCGCGCAGGTAGAGGTAGTCGGGGGTGAGCACCAGCAGGCCACCCCAGAAGGCGAGCAGCCAGAGGAAGCCCTCACCCGAGGGGGTGGCCCCTCTCTTTTGGCTACGCGAAGCGCCCCGCTGGGCCTCCGCCTCCACCCCCCACCACGCCAGAAAGAGCAACAACGCCACCGTGCCGCCCCCGGCCAGGCAACGTAGGTGCCGCAGCACCCCCTCCCGCAGCGCCTGGCTCAGCGTGTCGGCGCCCCACACCCCCAGCAGGGTCGGCAGGGCCAGCGCCGCCTGGGGGATCCGTTGAGAGGCCCAGGCCGTCACCGGCACCGCGGCCACTGTCAGCAGCAGCATGAGGGCCCAGAGCCCCCCCCACAGGGCCAGCACGAACCTCAGGGCGCGGCCCCGCACCCCCGGGTTCCAGCCCGGCAGCCGCCCCAGAGCCAAGATGAAGATGGGGACCAGCAGCGTCCCGAACATCACCCACAAATGCGCGCCCCGCGTCGGAGTCACCAAAGCGGGCAAAATCCCCCCTGCCTGGGATTGAAAGCCCAGATAGAAAGGCAGGTAGAGCAGGCCTCCGGCCAAGCCCAGGGCCAGCCCCAGGCCGAAGAAGGCGCTCAGGCGCTCCCGCCAGGCCCGGCTTTGGCGCAGGGCATAGGCCGCGGCGAACAGACCGACATAGATGGGGAAATCCCAGGTGTTGAGAAAGGCCATCCCGCCCAAGGCCACGGCGGCCAGGGCAAAGGCCGGCTTGGAAAGGCGCAGCGGGCCGGTGCGTCCGCGCGCCCCGCCTAAGTACAGGTTGAGGGCCAGCTCCACGGCCAGCAGGGCAAAGGGCAGGGCGAGCACATGGGGGTGCAGGTCGCCCAGCACGAAGGAAAACTGGGGGAATTCGTCGATGACCTCCTGGAACTGCCCGGCCAGGTTGAAGTCCTGCACCACGCGGGAGGCGCGCCACCACCACCAGAAGCGTTGGGGGAGCCAGCCGTACGGCGGCTGGGGCGGCGTGTTGAGGTCTTTGATGTTGAGGAAAGTCTGCCAGAACCAGGAGACGGGCTGGCCCTCCGGCCCCGGACGCCAGAAAAGCCCCCGCCGATGGAGGACTTCCAGGAACCCCTCGAGATTGCCCATGAAGAGCACAAAAAGCGGTCCCAAAAGCCCCCAGGCCGGATCTCGAGAAGAGCGCCGCGCGGCCAGCAGGTTGTACACCAGCCCAAAGGCGTTCACCGCGCCCAGGCCAAAGACCAGGGCCACGCCCAGGTTGAAAGCCACGGCCCCCGGCGTGGCCGTCAGCCGGGCCAGCCCGGCCACGAGCACATAGCCAAAGTAGTAGTACGAGATGGCGTAGCCGCTCAGCCAAGGGTCATGGGGGGGAAAAGTGGGCGAGCGCAGGATGGCGTTGATGAACGCCAGTTCCATGGGTTTCTCGGTGCCCATAATTTCCGGCGCGGCGGCGCGCACCAGGGCCCACAGGGCAAAGGCGGCCAGGAAGACCCCCTCGGCCCAAAGGAGCGTGCTGCGCCGGGCGCGCGCCCAGGCCACCAGGCGGCGGCGGACTTTCCAGCCGGTGGCCAGGCTGAGCGCGGCCAGCAGCGCCAGGGCCAGCAGCAGCCCGGCCGGGTCGTTGCGCACCACGCCCAAGGAGGCCAACAGCCAGAAGGCGTAGCCCCACAGCAGCACCCCCAAGGCGCGGCTGAGGGCATAGCCCCGGTCGGCCAGGGCGGGCAGCAGGCGAAAGGCCAGCGGAAAGGTCAGCCAGCCGATGAGGGAAACGAGAAGCCACCAGGCGAACCAGGCAAGCATGAGAGACCTCAGAGAGAGTGCAGTGTGCGGCGTTTTCAAGTTTATCACGAGTTTGTGGGGCGTTGAGGCGTTGAGGCGTATGTCGTTGCGTCATGGCCCCCGGCTGCCCCCCAGGGAAGCGGCAGAGCGTCGCTGTCCCCTCGAGCGTCCCGTGCCATGCCATCCCCTCAAAGGCTCCCTGAGCAGGGAGGCGGAGTGCGCAATCGAAGGGCGCCCCAACGCGACGAATCAAGCAACCAGGTAACAAGGTAACCAGACAACCAAGCAACAGCCCCCAGCACGAAGGAACGAAGCCACGACCTCCGACGCACGAGGCAACGACCTACGACCTACGCCCCACACTCTCAGTTACCTCAATTGCCTCAGTTGCCCCAACCCCTCACCGTTCCCCCACCTCATACACCACCGTCTCCCCGGTGCGAAAGACCTCGCGCCACAGGTAGCCGTTGTACTCGGCGAACTTGTCCAGGCCGGGGCCAGGGTAGTAGGCCCGCTCCAACTGGCCCACGATGATGTAGCGCACCCCGTAGCGCCGCAGGAAGGCCAGCGCCCCTTGGGGGTCGGTAGTGCCGTAGAACTCGGCCACCTCAGCGATGCGGTCGGTGACCCATTCGGGCGAGGTGACCACCCCGCGTTGCTGGCGCTGGTGCCAGTTCCAGCCCACCACCGAGGGCAGGCCGGTGTAGATGGCGTACCGGCTGCCCCAGCGGTACTCCACCGTGTTCCCCTCAACGATGACCGGCGAACCGTCCACGTGCTCCCGCAGCCAGCGAATGGCTGCCGCGTCCTGGCTCAGGTCCATGTCCCAATTCTGGTCGAAGTAGCGGGCGTGGTCCATGTAAGCCATGCCATCCAGGGTATGGGGCGCCTCAGGGGCCATGCGGTCCTTCACCTTCGCCATGCCGCCCAGCACGGGGAACAGCGCCGCGCCCCAGACCAGGAGGGCCAGCCCGGCCACCCAGCCGTGCCACAGCCGGGGTCGCCACAGGACGCGCCCATCGCGCAGCCAGCCCCAGGCCGCGGCCGCGCTCACGGCGAAGAGGGTCCACACCTGGAGGTAGAACTTGAACACCGTGTTCATGCGCCCGATGTCGCCTTCGAGCACCACCACCTCAACGACCAGGGTCAGCGTCAACCCCGTGCCCAGCAGGAAGAGGGCCGCCCGCCGTCCGGGGGGCAGGTCGGGCCGCAGCAACAGAGCGCCTGCCCAGGCGGCCAGGGGCACCACCAGCCAGGCGATGTGCACGCCCCACAGGGTCAGCCCCAGGGCCACCACGGCCACGGTCGCCGCGGCGCCGCCCACCCGGCCGCGCCAGCGCCGCCACCAGCGCAGCCCGTCCAGCAACGGCACGGCCCGCAACCAGGCAATGGTCTCGAACAGCAGCCAGGGCACCAGCACGAAGAGGAACAGCCCCCAATGGACCAGGTAGGCGCTGGTGGGCGTGCGCGTGCCCTGCCACAGGTGCACTTTATTGTAGCCCTGGGCATACCAATGGGTGTAGGGCGCCACCACCAGCATCCCGGCGACGAAAAGCGCCGCAGCCGCCGCCAGCGCCCGACCCAGGCGCGCCGGGATTCCCAGGCCACGCCCCCTTTGCCACACGGCCCATCCCACGGCCAGCATCCCCAAAGCGGTGTAAGTGGGCCAATCCCAGGTGTTGGTGGCCCGCAGCATCCCGGTCACCAGGGCGCCCCAGAGGAGAATCGTTACATCGTGAGTCGTGGCGTCGTGGGTCGTTTCCTCATTCCTTTGAGACCACGTAACAACGCCACGACGCCACGACGCCACGAGCACCGCCAGCGCCCACGCTAAGGCCAACAGGGTCAAGCCCAGGGCGATCATGTGGGCGTGCAGGTCGGCGTAGAGGAAGGTGAAGAAGGGGAACTCGGTGATGGGCTCCACATCCCCCGGCGCGGAGATGGCCCGGCTCGGTATCCAGTACCAGTCGCCAATGCCGTAGGGCAGGTGGGCGTGCTGGAAGAGCACCTGCACCAGCCCCAGGGCGGCCCAGCCCAACTGGTGGAAGAGGCTCACCCCTTCCAGACTCCCGGTGGGCGAGGCCAGCCGCGCCAGGCCATGGAAAATCATCCGCACTGTGCCCAGGTTACCCAACAGCGCCATCCCCACGGCCCCGGCCAGGCCGACGGCGAAGCCCTTCGACTTCGGACTTCGTCCTCCGCTCAGGGCATCCTTCGACTCCGGACCTCGTCCTCCGCTCAGGACACGGCTTCCGGGAGATGCCTTTTGGGGCTGAGCGGGGGGGCTGAGCCCCGTAGTCGAAGCCCTGCC
>DUEP01000041.1 GCA_011176535.1 Anaerolineae bacterium
GGCCACCCCCGCCGTTGCCCCCACTGCCACGCCTGCGGGCACTTCCCTGCCTGGCTCGGCTCAGTTCCTGTGGGCCTACCGCCAGGACACCGGCACCCTGACCCTCTACAGCGCCACGGGGGAGGCCCTGTGGAGCCTCCCGGCCCCCAACCTGGAAACCGGGATCGCCATGCACACCGCTTCGCCCGTCAACCCAGCCCAGCCCGCCAATCTGTGGCTGATTTACGCCGCCTTCCAGCAAGAGAACAAAGAGACCCTGGTCACCCTGGTCTCCTACCACAACGGCCAGACCCAGACGGAACTGAAAATCGGCTCCACGCTGCACACCAACCTCATCGGGCTGGCCGGGATGCCCGCCGCCCCGCGCATCGCCTACAGCACCCTGACCATGGTGGGGTACGACTACCACAGCGTGCTCTATGTGCACAGCCTGGGCACGGCGCCGCCCACCCACTCCCTTTACGAGATCACCACCAGCGACGGGCGCATCATCCGTCCCTTGAGCCTCGGGCCGGATGGCGTCTGGTTCACCTACGATTACTACGGCGCGCCCATGGGGCCGGTCGGCCTGTACCATATCACCTACACCGGTGAGGTCACCCAGGCCCTGCCCGATGCCTACACCCTGCTGGGCTTCGACGCGGCCACCGGCTGGGTGGCCTACCGCGCGAACGCCGGCGACAGCGGCACTGGCGCCATCACCTGGCGCCTCCTGGAAATCGGCGATTTGACCGCCCCCTCCCCACAAACGGTGACCCTCGCCGACCCCGTCGCCCTGCCCGAGGCCATGCCCACCGGCGCCGCCTTTTCCGAGGGCTACATCGCCTGGAGCACCCATGTCGGCCCCTTCATGGACGGCGACGACTACCTCCGGGTGTACACCCTGGACGGGCAGGCGGTGAGCGTCGAGCCGCCCACGGCCTCTCCCGCCATCTTCCCCCAAACCCCGGCCGTCTATCCCGTGACCTGGCTGAATCAGCAAGTCCTGGTGCTGCGCGGGCACGATGTGAACGCCAACCAGGACATCCTCATCCTCACCCCGCCCGACCTGAACGAAGATGCCAGCGTCACCCTGCCCGGCATCTACCTGGGCCGCGCCTGGACCAACACACCCTGAGCGTCTGCCCCGCGGTCTGAATCTGCCAAATCGGGGTACAATCAAAGGCGTCAACACGCGCCTTTCCCACTCTCAGGAGGTGCCCCATGAAAATCCGCGCCGTCATCCTGGCCGGCGGCGAAGGCTCTCGCCTGAGCATCCTCACCGCCAAACGCACCAAGCCCGCCGTCCCGTTTGCAGGCAAATACCGCATCATCGACTTCGTGCTCTCCAACTGCGTCAACTCGGGCATCTTCGATGTCATGGTGGTGGCCCAGTACCGCCCCCACTCCCTCATCGAACACATCGGCTCTGGTGCCCCTTGGGACCTCAACCGCGACTGGACGGGCGGCGTGCGCATCTATACCCCGTACCGCTCCCGCACCCACAGCGGATGGTTCGTCGGCACCGCCGACGCGGTGCAGCAAAACTTCCGCTTTGTGAAACATGGGCACCCGGACCTGGTGCTCATCCTCTCGGGGGATCACATCTACAAGATGGATTACGACCCCCTCATCACCTTCCACCTGGACCACCAGGCCGACCTGACCATGGGGGTCATCCACGTCCCCCTGGAAGAAGCCCCCCGCTTCGGCATCGTGGACATCGATCAGGACTACCGGGTCACGGACTTCGTGGAAAAGCCCGCCCAGCCCCCCTCTAACCTGGCCAACATGGGCATCTATCTCTTCAACTTAGAGGTGCTCGACCGGGTGTTATGGGAAGACGCCCACCGCGAGGACTCCTCCCACGACTTCGGCAAAGACATCCTCCCCCGCATGGTGCGGGACGGTTTTCGCGTTTTCGCCTTCCCCTACGCCGGATACTGGATGGATGTGGGCACCGTGCAATCCTACTGGCAGGCGCACATGGACCTGCTGCAATACCCACCCTCCCTGGACCTCAACGACCGCTCTTGGATCATCCACACCCGCACCGAGGAGCGACCTCCGGCCCGCATCCGCCAGGGGGCCCAGGCGCACGACAGCCTGATCTCCGACGGATGCATCATCGAACCAGGAGCGCTGGTGGAGCGCAGCGTGCTCTCCCCCGGCGTGCGGATACGCGCCGGCGCCGTGGTGCGGGAATCCGTGGTGCTCACCGACACGGAAATCGGCCCCGAAGCCCATCTGGAACACGCCATCCTCGACAAGCATGTCCGCGTAGGGGCCAAAGCCCGCATCGGCGCCCTCCGCGAGCCCCTGGAACTGACCCTGGTGGGAAAAAACGCCCATCTTCCTTCCGGCCTGGTCCTGGAGCCAGGCGTGGTCATCGGCACCGATGTCCAGCCGGAAGACTTTCCCTCCCGCCACCTGCCCGGTGGCACCACCCTCCACACGGAGCGACGCGGCTATGAGGCTTAACCGTACTTCCGGCATCCTGCTGCACATCACCAGCCTGCCCGGCCCCCACGGCATCGGCGACTTGGGCCCTGCGGCGCGGCGTTTCGCCGACTTTCTCCACGAGGCGGGGTGCAGCGTGTGGCAGGTGCTGCCTTTGGGGCCCACCGGCTTTGGCGACTCGCCTTACGCCACCTTCTCCGCCTTTGCGGGCAACCCCTACCTCATCAGCCCCGAAGACCTGCTGGTGGAAGGCCTGCTCACCGAGGCTGATCTGGCCGACCGTCCCGCTTTCCCCGCCGGGCGGGTGGATTACGGCGCGGTGATACCCTACAAACTGCGCCTGCTCGACCAAGCCTACCGACGCTTCCGCGAGGGCGTGCGGCCTGACCTGGAAACCGCCTTTGCCGACTTCCGCCGCGCCGAGGCCGCCTGGCTGGACGACTTCGCCCTCTTCATGGCCCTGAAAGAGGCCCATCAAGGCGCCCCGTGGAACGCCTGGCCGGCTCCTTTGCGACACCGCGACCCCGCCGCCCTGGAACAGGCACGCCATGACCTGGCGGAAGCCATCGAAAAGCAGGCCTTTCGGCAGTTCCTCTTCTTCCGCCAGTGGCGCGGCCTGTTGGAGTACGCCCATGCGCGGAGGGTGTACTTCATGGGCGATGTGCCCATTTTCGTGGCCTACGACAGCGCCGATGTGTGGGCCCATCCCGAACTTTTTTACCTGGACGCCGAGGGCCAGCCCACCGTGGTGGCCGGGGTGCCGCCAGACTACTTCTCGCCCACGGGCCAACGCTGGGGCAATCCCCTCTACCGTTGGGAGGTTCACCGCGAACAGGGCTACGCCTGGTGGCTTGCCCGCCTGCGCCAAGCCACCCGCATGGTGGACCTGATTCGCCTGGACCATTTCCGGGGCTTCGCCGGGTACTGGGAGGTCCCCGCCGAAGAGCCGACGGCGGTCAATGGGCGCTGGCGTCCCGGTCCTGGGGAGGATTTCTTCCGCGCCGTGTTCCGAGAGTTGGGCCATATCCCCCTCATCGCCGAAGATCTGGGCGAGATCACCCCCGATGTGCTCGCGCTGCGCGACGCCTTTGGCCTCCCGGGGATGAAAATCCTGGTCTTCGCCTTTGACAGCGGACCGGACAACCCCTTCCTCCCCCACCACTACACGCCCAACTTTGTGGTTTACACCGGCACCCACGACAACGACACTGTGGTGGGGTGGTGGCGGCGCGTCGACGAAACGGAGCGCGACTTCTGCCGCCGCTATCTGGCCACGCGGGGCCAGGACATCGCCTGGGACCTCATCCGCGCCGCCTGGGCTTCGGTGGCCGTGCTGGCCATCGCCCCCATGCAAGACTTCTTGCGCTTAGACAACCGCGCCCGGATGAACTACCCTGGGCGCGAGGGCAGCAACTGGGCCTGGCGTATGCCAGCCGAGGCGCTCAAGCCCGAACTCCGCGACGCCTTGCGCGAACTCAACATCCTCTACTCGCGGGGCAAAGTGTTTGGGGAATGAGACCAACAAGCGCCTCGCCTGCCCCTTGGCGTGAAAACAACAGGCCTGACCGCGGTTCACCCCGCGGTCAGGCCTTGTCTTTGAACAGCCCCACCCCTCAAGAGACAGACGTCTCTGAGGGCTTCCAGTTGGGCGCCGCCCGATGCAACACCTCCAACGGCACCTTGTTCATCTTGCGACAATGCGGGCATTTGAACTCGTTAGGAGTTACGCAGTTGCCGGGAGGGTGATGGTAGGCTGAGCGAGATACGCCCGAATAGCCTCCCGGAGGATGCTGTGTTTTGCTTCGAACCAGGTCACGCCTTTCTGCAAACGAAA
>DUEP01000042.1 GCA_011176535.1 Anaerolineae bacterium
TTAGAATCATCGAGGTAGTTGAGTTATTACCGACTATAGGTGGTGTAACCTTTTTACATGCTACCTGCCGCCCGGTTGAAACGATGCCCCCCTCGCCAAATGCAGAAAAATGATCCAAACTCACCAAACGGAAACCCCCGCGCGAGGCGCGGGGGGCTTGCACACCTACCATGGGGGCCTGCATTATCCTAATTCAGGCTCGATGATGCCGTATGTGCCGTCACGGCGACGATAGAGCACATTGATCGCATTGGTGTTCACATTGAAGAAAATGAAGAAACTATCGTGGCCCAACAATCGCATCTGCTCGACCGCCTCCATTTCATCCATGGGAGTCAAAACGAAGCGTTTGCGCCGAACGATGACAGGTTCCTCCTCCTCGATCTCTTCCATTGAAGCCAAAGAGGCTTCAGCCACCGAGGTCCGATCTCCACGGCCACGATAGCGCTTTCCCTTGTAGCGACGAATCTGTCGCTGCATCTTGTCCAGGGAGGCGTCCAAAGCTGTCAGAATATCATCAGCCCGCTCTTCGGCACGAAGCATAAACCGCTTGCCGTACACCGTAATCTCTGCCACATACCGATCGTTGGCACTCCGGGCCCCCTTGTCGTGCCCCAAATCGACGCGAATGGTCTGGATTCCCTGAATGTAACGATCCAGCTTGCCTACCTTGCGATCCACGAGATCGTGCAAGCGCTCGTTCAGTTCAAGATTGCGGGTATAGATTTCTACAGGTGCGCTCATAAAATCCTCCTGGAAATAAGCCTGCCTTCCGGCGTTTCAAGTTTATCTTAGCACAAACTTTTCAAAGCGCCAAATCCGCTGCGGCCTCAGGGTGATGCAACACGGCTCGCGCCACCGTGACCGCCCAGATGTGTTCCACACGCCCCTGGTCACGGAGGGTCTGCGCCACGGCGTCCAGCGTAGCGCCCGTCGTCATCACATCATCTACCAGCAAAACCCGTCGAAAAGGAAAAGCGCCCTGCAAACGGAAGGCACCCTCCACATTCCAACGGCGCTCGCGGGCATTCAAGCCCACCTGAGAAGCCGTTTCCCGCCAGCGAAGCACAGCATCGGGGCGAAAGGGCACGCCGAGCCGCTTCGCCAGGGCCCAGGCCAGCCACTCCGCTTGATTGTAGCCACGCTCCCGCTGCCGTTGGGGGCCTAACGGCACCGGCACCACCACTTCAACGGGCCAGCCCTCTCGTTGCACCAGCCAAGCCAGCCACCCGGCCAAGAGCGGGCTTAGCCCTAAAGCCCGACGATACTTCAACGCATGGAGCACCTTCCGGGCGAGGCCCTCCATCAGCGTGTAGGACCGGGCCTGGTCGAAGGCCGGGCGGCGGGCCCTGCACGCCGCGCAGAGCGCGGCCTCACTTTCCCCATGCCCTCCGCGCCCCGGCAAGGGTTGCCCACAGCGAAGACAAAACGGCGGTTGCAAAGGCGGCACCTGCCTCTGACAGGCCAGGCACAGGTACTCCCCCGCCAGGCCACACCCCAAGCATCGGGGCGGCAAAAGCCAGTCCAGGGCCTTTAGAGCGGCCCGGACGCCCCAGGAAGAGGGGCGCAGCATGAATAGGCCTCCGCTGGATTACAATCCCCCGCCCAAGGAACGCATGACGATGAACACTGCGGGCCCCAGGAGCACGATGAAAATCGAGGGCATGATGAGAAACGCCAGGGGAAAGAGCATTTTCACCGGTGCGCGGTGGGCCTCCTCTTCGGCCCGTTGACGACGCTGGACGCGCATCCCTTCGGCCTGAATGCGCAACACATTGGACATGCTCACACCCAACTGCTCCGACTGAACCACCGCCGCCACGAAACTGCGCAACTGAGGCAAATCGACGCGGTCGGCCATATCGCGCAAGGCGTCCTTCCGCGGCTTGCCCAACTGCATCTCGCGCAACACCCGGGCGAACTCAAAGGCCAGTTCATTGGCCCACTTCTCGCTCACCTTACGCATCGCCGCGTCAAAGCCCAGCCCTGCCTCCACACAGATGGTCAACAAATCCAGGGCATCGGGCAACGCCCGGAGCACCTCCTTCTTACGGCGGTTGATCAGCCGCACCAGCCACATCTGCGGGAAGTAATACCCGATCAGGGCAAAGGAAAGCCCCCCAACCAGACTCCAACGCTGGTAGGAAGGCGAAGGAGAGGTAGCCAGCAACCAGTAAACCCCCAATCCAAAGACAATCATACCGCTTAATTGAAAGGCTACCAGCGCGGTGGCATCCAGGTTGTAGGGGCGGCCGGCGAGTTCCAGGCGCTTTTCGGCCTGGGAGACGATGGCCCGCGGCGTAAACTTCAACGCCCACGAACCCACCGCCCGGGCCAGAGGCAAAATCACGCGCTCGGTGAAGGACTGCTGGAGTTCGACTTCTTCCAGCGAGGTCAACTCTTGTCCTGCATCGAGATATTCCGCCAGTCGGGCCTGCAAAGGGTCGACTTTCCCCTCTTCCTGGGCTCTTTGCTCTCGCAAACCAATGTAAGCCAACAGCACCAGGATCCCCAACGCCACGAGCAGAAGCAGAGTCAACGACATCGGGCCCTCCCCAGGTCACACTTCAATTTTGGAAATCCGCTGCATGATGTAATACCCCAAGCCGATCATCGTCAACGCGGTACCCAACATTCCCAGGCCGCAAACGCGGTTTTCGGGCCGCAAGAACTGCCCCATGTAGTCCGGAGCAATGCGATAGATGATCAAAAAGAGCACAAAGGGGATCAGGGAAATGATGGTTCCCGAAAGACGGACCTGGGCCGTGAGCGTGCGAATCTCACCCTGAACCCGAACCCGCTCGCGGATGGTTTCGGAAATCGTTTCCAGTACCTCAGCCAGGTTACCACCCACCTCGCGCTGAACCAAAATGGCCGTGACCACCAGATCGAGATCGTCACTGGGCACCCGGCGGAGCAAATTTTCCAGGGCCCATTCCATGGGAATGCCGATTTGCAATTCCTGGGTCACCCGGCGGAACTCCGTGGAGATGGGCGGGGGCAACTCACGACTCACCGCTTCCATGGCCTGCTGGGTGGAGTAACCAGCGCGCAGCGAATTGACCATCAAATTGAGCATATCCGGCAACTGGGCGTTGAATTGGGTCAAGCGTTGAGATCGCCGCAATCGAACATAAAATCCTGGCCCCATCCACCCTAAAACCACCCCCAATAAGGTAAATAGCGCGTTGCCGCCGCCAAAGGCATAGCCCACCAGGCCCCCCAGAATCAGAGCCAAGAAGCGCAAGGCAATGTACTCGGCAGGGCGCAACCGCAGGTCGGCTTGAGACAAACCCCGCGCAATACCTCCCCACCATTCTGTACGTTCGACCTGCCGGTCCAGCCAGGATTGCAACGCCCCAGGTTCACGGGAGCGCCGCAGTTCATCTGCCTCCATCTCATCTTGTAAATACTGTTCCAGCCGCTTCTCCAGTTGAGCCCGTTCCCCCCGAATGGACAGCACCAGCCCAACCACCAACAAAATCAGGGCCAGACCACCGCCTATGGTGATGAGCAACACCGGACTCATGGCTCTACTCCCTCCCCAACTTACCGCCGGGGGCCAATGCCGAAGATAGAAGCCGGGAGATGAATACCAGCGGCCTCGATTTTGTCCATAAATTTCGGACGCAACCCCGTGGGGCGCAGGCGTCCGTGCACCTTGCCATCTCGATAACCCGCATTTTCGAAGACAAACAAGTCGGTCATGGTGATCACATCCCCTTCCATGCCCGACACCTCGGTAATGGCGACCACCTTGCGCGAGCCATCGCGCATCCGCTCCTGATGGACGACCAAATCGATAGCCGAGGCAATTTGCTCACGAATGGCCCTCACAGGCAACTCCATGCCGGCCATAAGGGACATTGTTTCAATACGGGCCAGCGTGTCGCGGGGACTGTTCGAGTGCACCGTGGTCATGGAGCCTTCATGGCCCGTGTTCATGGCCTGCAACATGTCCAGCGCCTCGCCACCGCGCACCTCACCGACGATGATGCGGTCGGGGCGCATCCGCAGGGCGTTGATCACCAAATCGCGGATGGTCACCTCGCCCTTGCCTTCGATGTTAGGCGGGCGCGATTCCAAAGGCACCACATGCTCCTGACGCAACTGCAACTCGGCCGCGTTTTCGATGGTGATGATCCGCTCGTCCCCGGGAATGAAGCCAGAGAGAATGTTCAGCAGGGTGGTTTTACCGGAGCCTGTACCGCCGGAGATCACAACGTTCAAGCGGGCCACCACACAGGCGCGGAGGAACTCGATGGCCTCAGGGGTGATAGAGCCAAAACGAATCAGGTCCTGCACGGTAAGCGGCGTCTTGAAGAACTTACGGATGGTCAATACAGGGCCGATCAACGAAATCGGCGGAATGACCGCGTTCACACGGGAGCCATCGGGCAAACGGGCGTCCACATACGGGTTGGACTCGTCGATGCGCCGGCCCAGAGGGGCCACGATGCGTTCGATGATGCGCATGACATGGTCATCGCTCTCGAACGAGACCGGCGCCCGCTCGATCTTTCCGCTGCGCTCCACATACACATTCTTGGCCCCGTTGACCATAATTTCGGTGATGGTGTCGTCCTCCAGCAGGGGTTGCAAGGGGCCAAAGCCCAAAATCTCGGCCACGATGGCCTCAAAAAGGCGCTGCTTTTCCACCCGCGATAAAATCACGGCCTCTTCTTGCAAAATCTGCTCGAACAGTTCGTGGATGACACGTCGGACCTCCTGAGTGCGACTGAGATCCAGAGAGGGGTCCATCTCAGCAATCAGCCGGTTCTGCATCCGGGCCTTGAGGTCGCGGTAGGCATCGGTCTGGGTCACCCCTTTGGGGAGGGTCGTCCGGCGCGTTTGCAAATTGCCCAGCCGTGGGTTGACAGAGCGCTCGGCGGGCCCGGTCGTTTCAGGACGCTCTTCCCTACGCCGCTGCCCGCTTCCCTGCTCAATACGCTTCAACAAGGACATGCTTCATCCTCCTTACCCGGCCTCGACCGTCTGCGCCAGTTGCCGCCGCACCGCCCGCGCCAGTTCCATCACGCCCAAAGCTGCTTTCCCACCCACTTTCACCAGGGGCAAGCCCCGCTGAATGGCCCGCCAGGCGGCCTTCAAATCCTCGGGGATGACCGCGGTCACCGACATCTTCAAGTGGTCCGCCACACGCTCTGGGCTCACATTGATCCGTTTGTCGTAGCGCGTCATGGCCAGCATCACCCGCTCCAGAGGCCATTCCATCTTGTGCAAAAGTTCCAGGAAAAGGGCCGCATCCTTGATGGACATCAGGTCCTGAGCCACCAGGAGCACAATCACATCGCTGTGCTCCAACGCCGCCAGGGTAAACTCGTCCAGGGCCGACGCCGTGTCAACGACAATGTAATCGTGGCTGTAGCGCAAAAAGTCGATGATATGCACCAGTTGCTCTGCGTTCAACTGCTCGGCATCCTCTGGGCGCACTGGCGCGGCCAGGATGCGCAGCCCCGTGGACTCGTGCTTCAACAACACCTGGTTGACGATCTCCTGGTCCAGTGCGTCGGCGCGCGGCGCCAGGTCTAAAATGGAATGCTTGCCATGCTGATTGAGGAACAGGGCCACATCCCCAAACTGAAGTTTCGCATCCATGACCACGGTGGGCGTGTCGTCGGCGCTCAACGCGGCCGCCAGGGAGACAGCCACGGTGGTACAACCAATGCCGCCTTTGGGCGCATAGACGGTGATCACCTTCCCCCTTGGAACACTCCCGCTGGTCAGGGTCTCCGGGGAGAGCCCCCCGGTGCTGGGGAGGGCCATCTGTTTTTCACGCTCTTCCTGGGCCAACTTCCCTGCACGCCGAACGGCACCGATGAATTCGTCGATAACCGGCGGTTTGGTCAAAAAGTCACGTGCACCGGCCAGCATGGCGCGGCGCATGTAACTGGGGTCTCCTTGCACCGAGAGAATGACAATCTGCGTGAACGGCAGCCGCCGACGAATCTCTTCAGTAGCGGTGATACCGTCCATGTCGGGCATGTTGATATCCATGATGACCACATCGGGCTGCAATTCCGTGACCATCTGGATACCCTCGCGCCCTCCACTGGCGGCCCCAACCACTTCAATCCCCGGCTCAAACTGCAGCACCCGTTTGAGGTTCTCTCGCGTTTCGGCAATATCATCGACGATTAAAACCCGAATGGGTTCACCGGTCATGTTTCCCTCGCAGCGAATGACGTCTCGTTACGGTTACGGAGCAAGTTGCGCATCGTTCGGCAACACCGGCATCTCGATCCGGTCGATGCGCGGCTCGATGTCATAAGGCAACTTGGCCGGAATGACAAAGCGATACTGGTCAATAATGTACGACAGGGTGACCGCTTCCGTCTTCACCGTTTCGGTATCTCCCGGGGCGCGCAAAGCCAGGGTGAGCACAATTTGCCGGTCCATCAAGTACTTGAGCGCCACCGCGTCCTGAGGCGAGACGATTAGAGTGATGACATCAGGCGGCTTTACTTCCATGGGTTGCTCGCCAACCGGCTGCTGAGGCGAAGGCGCGCCTTGGACTGGTTGCTCAGGCGCAGGTGTCGCCTCAGGTTGCGCCTTGGTCAGAGGGAAAGTGCCCACGTACAAAACCAGCGCATCTTCAATCAGCATTTGCGTCGTCAAACGGGGGCGCTGAGGCTCCGAGGGGGCCACATAGAACGAAGCCCCTAATTCCTCATCATTGACTACCTTTCCCAAATAAGCACCTGAGGTCTCAACCAAAGGGGTCAATGAATATTGCCCCTCACCACTGAATTGTGTGGCTGATTCAATGATGTCAGGTAAACGAGACTGGAAATCCTGATTCACATCGATAATGGGCAAGGTAGCCAAAATCGCCACATGATCCCCCGGGCGGATGGCGTAGGCCACACTGGTCAGCCGCGAAATGGGAATGGAAATAGCCACATATCCCGGCGGGATCCCCAGGGCGGCTGTGGAGCCGGCTTCGCCCAAAGCGGTGGGAGAATCTGCCAAATCGCCCTGGGTCAGGAAAATCCCCTGGGGGATGTCCCGGGCGGCCAGTTTCCCCAATACCTCCTTGGGATCCACAATCTGGCTCTGAATAACCGAATCGGCGGGCACATCCACAACAGCTAGCATGCCTTCCTCGATTCGGGTGCCACGGCGAATGGGCTGCGCTGATATAACCACCGAA